>JAGWMJ010000009.1 GCA_028871815.1 Armatimonadota bacterium
CGATGCCAGCCTCTACTACAAGGGAATCAAAAACCTTACACTGGGCTTGTGGGGCGGTACCAACGTCGGCCAGGTTCACCTGGCCGAGGCGCGCGACCGATTCGGCGCCACCTTTCACTGGGTCGCAGGTTCGAACGACCTGGAGGTTGAGGTCGCCGGCGCTCGCGATTACGCGGCAGGCGCACCGGCGCCGGGAAAAACGGGAACCTCGTCCGCCGGCGGCTACCTGACGTTTGGGCACCGCTTATCGCCCCTGTGGCAGTTGGGAGCTCGTTACGATATCTGGAACCCGGATTCACACGAGGGCGAGAATGGCACGTTCGACACGACGGAGGACGGCATCACACTCGCCAGTTCCAACCACAAGCTGAAGGAGTACACCTTCGGCGTCAATTACAATCTGCCGCGCGAGCACGCGCGCATCATGCTTGATCTGATCCGTGACGACGCCGAACAGAACGCCGCTCCCTTCTTCGGAAAGAGCCGCACAATCCTGCTCTCCAACTTCCAGGTGACTTTCTAAGCGGGGAGTTTGGAAGGGCGGAGGAGACCTATGAGCACCGCTGGCCGGCCAATTCTGGTGATCGGCAGCGCAAATATGGACCTCAGCGTCTGTGCGGCCGCAATTCCCGGCCCAGGAGAGACGGTACTTGGCGCCAACTTTGCAGCCTCACCGGGCGGTAAAGGCGCCAATCAGGCTGCGGCGGCTGGCCGGTTAGGCGGCGATGTCCGATTTGCCGGGCGTGTCGGCAGCGACCCGTTTGGGGCTCAACTCCGAGTGAGCTTGGAGGAGTCGGGCGTCGATTGCCGGCTGCTCGACGTTGCGCGAGACGTGGCCACGGGCGTGGCCCTGATCACCGTGAGTAACTCCGGTGAAAACGCCATCACAGTGGCTGCCGGTGCGAATGGATGCATGGATGAGGCCGCCGTAGCGCTGCTGGCTGACGAGATACTCGACTGCGGCCTGCTGTTGATGCAGCTCGAGATTCCGCTGGCCGCCGTTCGGGCCGCCGCCGGGCTTCCGCGTAGAACCGGCAGTCGGTTCATCCTCAATCCTGCGCCCTACAACGCCGGGATCGAACTCGAGTGGTTGAGCGGCGTGAGCCTTATCACACCGAACGAGCATGAAGCTGCCGCGCTCCTTAAGTGCAAGCCGGCCGATATCCTGCGGGATCCCGGCGCTGCTGCAGCCGAGCTGCGCAGACTGGTAGCGGATGCTGCGATAATCACACTGGGGTCGCTGGGATACGCCATTGCCGGACCTAATGGCGTACACCTTGGTCCGGGCATGGTCACAAACGAGGTAGACACCACCGCAGCCGGCGACTGCTTCAATGGCGCACTGGCTGTGGCTCTGAGCGAAGGCGCTGAGCTTTACGAAGCCGCACACTGGGCGAACGAAGTGGCTGCAATCTCCGTGACGCGGCACGGCGCACAGGCCTCCCTGCCATGGCGGTCAGAGGCGCCTGTGCTTGTCCGAAGGGCTAATTGACACCGCGGCTCCCGGTTGGGTAACCTCAGCGTAAATCGGGCAGACCGGCCCAGGTTCGGTCCGCAGGAGATTCGTGACGCACGCGGCAAACACAACCCAGCAGATCGTGTACCTTACCACACACGATATCACGTGGATCAACACGACCGTAACGGGCAGGCCGAACCATTTTGACTGGGTGAAACTGGAGGCCGCGATGGCGGCGCAGTACCAGTATGGCGAGACCCGCGATATTGTCGACCAGGCTGCCGGACTGCTCAACGCCCTTCTGCTCCAGCCGCCATGGCGGGTCGGACGGCGGCGGACGGCGCTTATAGCCATCACGACGTTTCTAACCGCTAACGGCGTTCAATGGACCGCTACGCCGGAGATTCTCGCAAGCCGCGTTGCCGGAGTCGCGAGCCACCAATTGGGTGCGCGACAGGCTTTGTCCCAGATACTGGAAGGCGGCACCTTTGGCCCGCCGCCGGACGAGTCGTTGCGGCAGGTGATTGCGGACCAGTGTGCGGCGCTGGCAGATAGTCTGATCTCGCTGGCGGAGGGAGATTGACCGGAATCCCTGCGACCCGCGCACACGAACTACGAGTTGCCGTTACCGGAGCCGATGATGCCATCCTTCACCACATCGGCCTATGGCAGCGCATACCCGGTGTGCACGTCGCAGCATTCTGCGACGCCGACCGTGAGCGGTTGCTGCAAGCCGTAGATCTGGCGCCCGGCGCGGCCGCATTTACCTCTAACGAAAGCCTTCTTACTTCCGGACTGTTCTCGGCACTCGATATTTGCGCACCGACCGCCGAGTACACGGCGCTGGTGGAAACAGCCCTGGCGGCCGGTTTCGATGTGCTTTGCCGCGCGCCCGTGTCAGGCGACCAGGCAGCCGCGCGCGCTTTCGCGGCCGTGACGCTTCGGGAGGGTCAGGTCTTCCTTCCCGTGCCGTCGTTGCGGTTTCACCCTGCTATCGCGTTTCTACGCGACATGGTCGAGAACGATGATCTCGGCGGAGCGCTGCACATCCAGGTCAGCGTTTCCGCGGAACAAACGCCTGCAATCGGCGAGTCGCTGGATGCGGCAGCGATCGCAGGCATCGATCTCTTTGCGTGGCTGACAGGCCATATAGGGAGCGCCCGATCGGCAATTGGGGCCGCATCGGGATTCCCGGACGCGGCGGCGATTGCGATCACGTCATGTCACGGAGCAGTCGGATCGATCCTGGCCACGTGCGGTCGACCCATGGCCGGCACCTCGGTAGCCGTATCCGGAAGTGCGGGCGCTGCCGATGCTGTTGTGGGTACGGGTCTTGTGCGATTCCGTACCGCAGAGTCGCCGGTATGGCTGACGCATGACGCTGGGGTTGGCGACCCGGATGAGGCGGCGATCCGTCACTTCGCGGCTTGCATCCACAGCCATTCGCAGCCACTTTGCACCGCGCGAGATGCTGCCACCGCGGCCGCTGTCTGGGCCGCAGTTTGTGCGCGACCCGTTGCGAGTGGCGGCTGGACCACGCTGCCCGACGGGTACAATAGTGCTAGCTACCGTTGAGGTAGATACGCACCCGTGGTAACCCAGATTCCTGTTTTTGATCCGACCCCAATCCCGCATTCGAGCCGGCAGCATAGGGCGCGGTTGCCATTGGTTGACGCGTTCACAGCGGGACATGGACGAGAAGGAGCGATTTTGAGATGACGAAGCGCGTGTACATGTTTCACGAGGGAAATGCCCGGATGCGCGACCTGCTTGGCGGCAAGGGCGCAAACCTCGCTGAAATGAGCAATATTGGGCTTCCGGTACCGCCAGGCTTTACGATCACCACGGCAACTTGCAACGAGTACTACGCAAATGGCACACAGCTGCCGACCGGCCTGATGGAGGATGTTCGAACCGCGCTAGCCGCTGTTGAGCGCCAGATGGACCGCAACTTCGGCAGCGAGAACCGACCGCTGCTGGTCTCGGTACGATCCGGTGCAAGGTTCTCCATGCCGGGCATGATGGACACGGTGCTCAATCTCGGCCTCAATCGCACTACGCTAGCTGGATTGATTGAGGAAACACAGAATCCCCGCTTTGTTTGGGACGCGTACCGGCGGTTTATCATGATGTTCGCCAACGTGGCCTTTGACATCGACAAGAAGATGTTCGATGACACGCTGCGTGATTACAAAAAGACGCGAGGCGCAGACTCGGATTTGGACCTGACGGCCGCCGATCTGGAGCACATGGCCGGTGTGTTCCTGGAGATTGTTCAGAACCGTGCCGGGCGTCCATTTCCGTCCGATCCATATGAGCAACTGCAGTTGGCCATTGAGGCGGTATTTCGCTCGTGGAACACCGACCGTGCTATTGTCTACCGACGCAAGGAACAGATCCCGGATGACCTGGGCACAGCCGTCAACGTGCAGACCATGGTGTATGGGAACGCCGGCAGCGACTGTGGTACGGGCGTAGCGTTTACTCGGGATCCCGGTACGGGCGAGCGGCGGATGTTTGGCGAGTACCTGATGAACGCCCAGGGCGAGGACGTTGTGGCCGGCGTGCGGACACCGGTTCCGATCTCGGCCCTCGAGACTCAAAGCCCCGAGATTTACCGGCAGTTTGCCGACCTGTGCGACCGGCTTGAACAGCACTATCGTGACATGCAGGATATCGAATTCACGATCGAGCACTCCAAGCTGTTCATGCTGCAGTGTCGCGCCGGCAAGCGTGCAGGTCCTGCGGCGGTCAAGATTGCCGTCGATATGGTGCGTGAAGGCACCATTACCACCGATGAAGCCATCTGCCGGATCACCGGTGAACATCTCGATCAGTTGCTCCATCCACGGCTCGATCCCGCCGGCGTCGCCAATGCGACAGCGCTGGCAAAGGGAATCGCCGCATCACCCGGCGCCGCTGTAGGCATCGCGGTGTTCGATTCGCACACTGCCGCTGAGCGTGGGGTTCACGGCGGCGCGGGTGAGAAAGTCATTCTGGTTCGCGACGAGACCAATCCGGACGACGTGGAAGGCATGCTCGCTTCGCAGGGTGTCCTGACCGCCCGTGGCGGCAAAACCTCGCATGCCGCAGTTGTGGCGCGCGGCTTCGGCATCCCCTGCGTAGCCGGAGCCGAAACGATTCGCGTGGATGATCGCAACCGGCAGTTTCAGGTTGGGGGGGTAGTCGTTCGCGAGGGGGACCTGATATCACTGGATGGAAGCACCGGCGAGGTGTTTCCAGGCGCCCTGCCATTGCTCCCGGCTGAACTGGGAGCCGACTTCCGCGAGTTGATGACGTGGGCTGATCCGAAGCGACGATTGCGCGTACGCGCCAATGCCGACAACCCGTCCGATGCGCGGACTGCGGTTGAGATGGGCGCTGAAGGCATCGGACTGTGCCGAACCGAGCATATGTTCTTCCAGGAGGATCGCCTCCCAATCGTACAGGAGATGATTCTGGCCGGCAGCGAGCCGGACCGGGAGGCGGCCCTCGCACGACTGCTGCCGATGCAGCAACTCGATTTTGAGGGCATTTTTGAGGCGATGGATGGTAAACCTGTCACCATCCGTCTCATCGATCCACCCCTCCACGAGTTTCTGCCGAGCCACGACGAGCTGCTGGAACAGGCGACTACGATGCGGGTACGCGGCGAAACCGGTCCCGAGCGTGACCGGGTGGAACACCTGCTGTCGGCAGTCAACGGTATGCGCGAGGCGAACCCCATGCTCGGACTGCGCGGTGTGCGTCTTTCGATCGTGATGCCCGGTATCGTTGCCATGCAGACGAGGGCGATTATGCAAGCGGCGGTTGCGGTGAAGAAGCGCGGAGTGGACGTGCAGCCCGAGATTATGATCCCACTCGTGGGGCACGTCAGTGAACTGAAAACGGTTCAGGAGCAGCTGGAAAGGGTGGCGCGCACCGTCCTTGCCGAAGCCGGCTCTGATATTCCTTACACGTTCGGCACCATGATCGAAGTGCCCCGAGCCGCACTGACGGCTGGAGAGCTTGCGGAGCTTGCGCAGTTCTTCAGCTTCGGAACCAACGACCTGACTCAGATGACGTTCGGCTTTTCACGCGACGACGCGGGTAAGTTCCTGGCGCCGTATGTGGAGAGCAAGATTCTGCCGGCAGATCCGTTTGAGACGATTGATCAGGCGGGCGTGGGCCGCCTGATGCGCATCTGTATCGAAGATGCGCAAAAGGTTCGACCGGAGATAAAGCTGGGCATCTGTGGCGAGCATGGTGGTGACCCGGAGTCGGTAAAGTTCTGCCACAAGCTGGGCCTCAACTATGTGTCGTGCTCGCCATTCCGAGTGCCGATAGCCCGCCTGGCTGCCGCTCAAGCCGTGGTCGAGAACGCGGCTGAGCGCGACCGGTAGCACCGCGCCATTCGTTGACAGCCGGAGCGTCGCCGGGTATAGTGCCTGTACTCGCGCCTGTAGCTCAGTGGATAGAGTGCTTGCCTCCGGAGCAAGAAGCCGCAGGTTCGAATCCTGCCAGGCGCATTTGGGTTCCCAGCGATGCCTCCCGCGCCGCCAGCCTTAATTCCGGCGGTTTGAAAGCAGGCGAAGGATGAACCAGAACAGGTTGAGAGCATCCAGGTAGAGGCTCACTGCCCCGGCAACCGCGTCGTCCGGACCAAGCCGATGTTGGATCCGTGACGTGTCGTACAGCACGAATCCGCTGAATATCAGCACCCCGGCATAGGTGTAGAGTGAGCTGAGGAACGGCAGCCGAAAGAAAAAGAGCACCACCATAACGACCAAGAGTCCAAGCAGGCCAACCGTGAGGATACCGCCCAGGAAATTGAAGTCGGTCCGGGATACCAGCGCGTAGCCGGCAAGACCGCCGAAAACGACGGTGGTGAGAACGGCCGCCTGGAGGGGCACGCCTGGTGCATGGGCGCCAACCAGGACGAGTACCGGTCCGAGTATCGCGCCCTGAATCGCAGAATACAGGTAGAGGAACGCATAGTTCACGCCCTGGACGCGGCTGAGAAAGACCATCCCGATACCCACGCCAAGCCCAACGAACAGCAAAACCATGAAGTTGTTGAGGACGGCAATCGCCAGGTTGGCCTGACCGGCAACGTAAGCTCCGGCCGCCACCGAAACGAGGACGGACGAGAAGAATATCCCAAATACCTTCCGGACAAAGGCCGCCCGTACATCCACGGGTGCGTCGATTACGCGATATCCAACGGCAGCGGTTTGCATAGGTTCTGATTTCCATTCACCCTTGTGTGGGTGGGCAAACGGTTGATTTGACACGATTCTACCCCGAAGTTTGGCACGGCGTCGCGGTACGGGGCAGCGGTTGCCTTGCGGCTGACGCGGCGGTTCGGGTAAATTACCATACGTACGAACGGCCCTTGGATGCGCCGACTCCGCCAGCGCGTTGATCGCTTGTAGACTATGCCAGACACTGTTCCCTGTACCGACCCCACCCTGCCGCCTCCTGAGCTGATTCCCGCATGGGAGCGACACCCGGAGATCGTGAAGATTGGTGATCCGGTACTGCTGGCAAAGGCGGCGCCGGTAAAGCGCGCTGACGCCAGCCTCTCCAGGCTTCTCGCTGAGCTCCGCCGTCTGATGGTCAAGGCCGACGGCGTCGGTCTGGCTGCGCCGCAGATTGGTGTGTCGCTGCGCGCGCTGGTCTACGATTCCGGCGACGGCATCCGCGCGCTGGTCAACCCCCGGATTGCCAGTTACCGCGGCGAACAGCTTGAGCCGATGGAGGGCTGTCTCTCGATTCCGGGGCTCCGGGGTACGGTGAAACGGGCGATGGAGATACGTGTGAAGGCGTTGGATGACCACGGTCGGCCGATAACTGTGCGGGCCGAGGATTTCGAGGCGCGCGTGATCCAGCACGAAATGGATCATCTGGACGGGATCCTGTTCATCGAGCGCGCTGAACCCGGCACCCTGGTATGGCTAACCGGCGTTGGCGAAGACCACGAAGAGTCTCCGGAAGAGTAGCTTGGCTAATCGCCGCCTCCGCGTCCTGTTTATGGGTACCTCGGAGTTTGCACGGCCCACTTTGGAACGGGTGACGGCGGCCGGTCACGACATTGCCGCGGTTGTTTCGCAGCCGGATCGACCATCTGGCCGCGGGCGCCGGATGCAGCCCACACCGGTTTCCGAAGCGGCCCTTCGGCTTGGTTTGCCGCTATTGCGCCCGGAGAGGGTTCGGCGAAGGGCGTTCCTGAATGAGACTCAGGCGCTCGCTCCGGAGATTATCCTCGTTGCCGCCTTTGGCCAGATCCTGCCGCAAGCCCTACTCGATATCGCATCGATCGCGCCGGTAAACGTTCACGGCTCGCTGCTCCCGGCCCTGCGAGGGGCAGCACCGATCCAGCGGGCGCTTATGCAGGGTGCAGCGGAAACCGGCGTCACTACGATGTGGATGGATGCAGGAATTGATACCGGCGACGTGCTGATGGCGGAAAGAGCAGCGATTCTGCCGGACGATGACGCGGGTTCGCTGGGTGCGCGGCTGGCAGAACTCGGCGCTGCGCTTACGCTGAAGACTCTGGACCAGTTGGCTGCGGGGACGCAGGTGCGCCTGCCGCAGGATGGAAGAGGCGCCAGCTACGCACCGAAGATCGATGCCGCAGAGCAAGAGATAGGATGGGACCGGCCCGCCGGAGAGATCATCAACCGGGTGCGTGGTCTCTCACCCCTGCCCGGAGCGTGGTTCGCGTTCCGCGGAACGCGGGTTCGCGTCCAAAGGTGCTCGCATGGCGAAATCATGCGTTCAGCGAATGCCGGTGTATGCGTGGCCGTAAACAACCGCGACGGTTGGGCAGATATCGCAACCGCCGACGACGTCGTCCGTCTTTGGGAGGTACAGCCCTCCAGCAGAAGCGCCATGCCGGCAGCGGTGTGGGCGCGTGCTGCGGGATTGCGCGCCGATATGGCGTTATGAGCTGGATCGCAGGCCGTGACAGAAGGTTTGGGCCACGGACCAATCGCTGGTAAAGCGGGCCGGAGGAAGCGAGTCGAGAAACGCCTGGCCGTAGCGGCGGTTCAAGAGACGCGTGTCGAGAATGCAGACGATGCCGGTATCGGCCGCCGTCCGGATCAGGCGACCGAAGCCTTGTTTGAGCCGCAACTGCGCTTGCGGAACGCTAAAACCCGTAAAGCTGTCGATGCCGTCGGCTTCCATAGTCCGGGTGCGCGATACAGTAACCGGAGAATCCGGCACGGCAAACGGAATGCGGTCGATAATGACGCACGACAGCGCTTCACCGCGAATATCCACGCCTTCCCAAAAGGTCTGCACACCCAGCAGCAGCCCATTGCCCGACCGTGTAAACAGTTCAATGAGCTTTTGCGGCGGCAGGTCACCCTGTCGGAAGAGCGGCAGTGAACTGAGTTGTTGCAGGCGCGGGTAAGCGGCGTTGAGCGCGGCCCGCGACGTGAACAAGGCAAACGCCCTGCCCTGCGTTGCGTCGGCGATGCGTGCGATCTCACCAGCAACCGCACTACTGTAAGCCTCATCTGCACCACGTTTCGGCTCGGGCAGGTGCCGCGGTACGTAGAGCATCGCGTTATTGCGATAGTCGAACGGGCTGCCCACAACACACTCGGCCGTGCCATACGGCAAGCCCAATTGCCGTCGCGTGTAGTCGCAGGCTTCGCCGTTGGCCAGTGTGGCAGAGAGCATGACCGCGGCGCCGCCGGCGGCTGTCAGCGGTGACCACAACTGCGACTCCAGCACACCGCCAACACTGACAGGCGTGGCGCTGAGAGTCGTAACTGCGGTATCGCGGCGACGGCTGAAACCGGCGTCTACGCTTCCCCATCGGACTGTGTTCGTGTCCTCGTCCGAATACACGGCGGCAAGGGCGGCTGCGAAGGCTTGCAGCTGCGTACTAGCCCCTGCCAGTCTGTCTGCCAGCAGTTCGTTCTCGGGGATCTGTGTCTCCACACTCCTTGCAACGGCGGTAACTGCGGCTTGTACCTCTTCAACATCCCCCTGGCGAACGAGGCACCGCTCGCGCGCGTCGCTCATAAAGAACTCGCGCCGTTCCATCGAGCCGAAGCTGGCGAAGATCCGATTGGAGAGCCGCGCCAGTTCATCAAGCGCTGCGGTGTCAAGATCTATGCCGACAAATCGCTGCAGCCGTGCTGCGAGCGCAGGTATCTGGAGCGAATTCACCGACCGGGAAAAAGCGTCGGTAGCTGCCGCTTCCAGGTGGTGCGCTTCGTCGAAGACCACGTACCGGTACTCCGGCAGCAGCTTGGCGCCCTCGTCCTCGGCCCGCATCGCCAGATCTGTGAAGAACAGCGCGTGGTTCACCACCAGTATCTGACTCTCCGCCGCGCGACGCCGCATGTTAAAGTAATGGCACCGGCTGAACCAGTCGCAGCTCATTCCGCGGCACGTCTCGGAGTTGGCTGCTACGTCGTACCAGCCGTCTACCAGGAAATCGAGGGTAGCCCGATCACCGCTCCATGCCGGATCCTCTGCCCACGCCTGCAGCCGAGCGAAACCCGGGTCGCTGCTCATGAACAGAGATCGTCGCGCCGTGTCGTAGCCTTGATGGCAGAAGTAGTGGCCGCGCCCCTTCATCAGCGTGACCTTGATTTCCGCGCCCGCATTACCAAACAGCCGCTGAACCAGCGGTATATCGTGCTCCATCAGCTGCGTTTGCAGGTTGATGGTATAGGTGCTGATGACGGTTCTCTCGCCACCGATTGCCGATTGAAACGCGGGAATGAGATACGCCAGCGATTTGCCCGTTCCCGTTCCGGCTTCGCAGAGGCAGTGCTCGCCGCGGCGGAACGCGCGTTCGACAGCCTCGGCCACGTGCAGCTGCTCGGTACGGGTCTCGTATTCAGGCAGGAGCGCGGCCAACGGACCGCCCCGGTCGAAGATTTGAGACAGCGTGAGGCCGGCCGCGTCCCGCCTGCCTTCTGGGGAAGTCATCCGCCGTTGTGATTACGCGGCCGTGAACCGGCCGTCAGCGTGAGGACCCGGACTCGCTATGTGAAGTGCTCGCGCGCTGCGCAGGCTCCAACAACATCTCTTTGGTGTAGAGGAAGTCTTTCCGCGTGTAGTCGGCCAGTTCAAAATCCTTGCGCAGGGTGATGGCGCCGGTTGGACAAGCGTCCTGGCAGTAGCCACAGAAGATACAGCGGGCCATATTGATCTCGTACCGTGCCGCGTAACGCTCACCCGGTGAGTAGCGGCGCGCGTCGGTATTCTCTGCCGCCTCAACATAGATGCAGCGGGCCGGGCATGCGCCGGCGCAAAGGCTGCATCCGATACACTTTTCCAGCCCGTTGTCGTAGCGGGTCAGCACATGCCGCCAGCGCGTTCGGGGGAACTGCTCGCGCCGCTCTTCAGGATACTGAACCGTGCCGGAAGGGCGCGTGCGCAGAACCTGCTGCGCGTAGTGCTTCAGCGTGATTCCAAGACCGGTAGCGATCGCCTGCGCTCCGCCAACCGTCTCATCACCCATTCTCTGCGGAGCGGTCAGTTTGCGAACGAGGTCGCGGGAGAGGAATGAGGGCTTCATACCTCCTCACCACGGTTCCGTGCCATTAACGGCTTCAGTTCCAGGACTTTGCCACTGCCGCCGGCCTTGATCTTCTCCTGCAGTTTCATAATCCCATAGATCAGCGCATCCGGACTAGGCGGGCATCCGGGCACGTAAACATCAACCGGCACAATCTGATCAACACCCTGGATAATCGCGTAGTTGTTATAAACGCCGCCCGTTGAAGCACAAGCTCCCATGCTGATGACCCACTTGGGATTCGGCATCTGGTCGTAGATATGCCGTAGAACCGGTCCCATCTTGGTGGAGACCCTGCCCGCGACAATCATCACATCTGCCTGACGCGGAGTGGCGCGGAACACTTCGGCGCCGAAGCGGCTGAGATCGAACCTTGTAGCCACGCTGGCCATCATCTCAATGGCGCAGCAGGCGAGTCCGAATGTGAGCGGCCACAGGCTGTTTCGCCGTGCCCAGTTCACAAGCTCCTCAAGCCTTGCGAGTACGAACGGCTCGCCGCCCGGTCCGAATGCCGGCGTAGGTGAAGCCGAATCGTGCACCGTTATCTCGGTAAATGTATTAGCCATCTTCTCCCCGGTTCCGGCGCATTGCACGCGATCGTGCGCACGCCCTATTGTACCTCGGAGAACGTGCGGCGCTCATGCCGGCAGGTACAATGGCAGGCGCGCTGCCGATCACCCACCGACGACAGCACCACGAAAGGCGACTACACCTCATGTGCGGTATCGGGGGCTGGCTCGGCTACGTTGAAGACGCATCCAGCCGGGCTGCCGTATTGGCTCGGAAGATGGAACACCGCGGCCCCGATGGAACCGGGATAAAGCTTTGGCCTGCCGCCGCGCTTACCCATAACCGTCTGCAGATTATCGACCTCTCGCCCCTCGGCGCGCAGCCGATGTCAAACGAGGATGGTACCGTCTGGATCGCCTTGAACGGCGAGATATTCAACCACCATGCCCTCCGCTCCCGCCTGGAAGCGGCGGGCCACACGTTTCGGGGACGATGCGACTCGGAGGTGGTCCCGCACCTTTACGAAGAGTACGGCGCCGGGTTTGTGGACCACCTGACGGGCCAGTTCGCGGTAGCGATCTATGATGTCCGGCATGACCTCTTGCACCTTGCCAGAGATCGATTTGGCATCAAACCACTCTTTTATTCGGTAAAGCCGCACCTGCTTGCATTCGCGAGCGAGATCGGCGCTCTGCGTACGCTTCCCGGCATTGGCGCTTCGATCAACATGCAGGCTGCGGCCGACCTGGCCGCGATGTGCTACGTGCCTGCACCCGACACGTGGTATAGAGATATTGCAGCTTTACAGCCTGGATGCCATCTGACGGCCAGGTTGAATGGCGAGCGCGTGGAGTGCCGCGACCGGCGGTACCACACCTGGTGCGTGGCGCCGAATCCGGCCGCACGGCTGGGGGCGTCGGTAGATTGTGCCTCGAGCCTGATCACCGAGGCAGTAGCCAGCCAGATGGAGAGCGACGTGCCCCTCGGCGCGCTGCTGAGCGGCGGAATCGACTCGTCACTCGTGAGCGCCGCCGCCGCGCGCGCGCTGCGCGGCGATCTGCACACGTACAATGTCCAGTTTCCAGATCGCGACTATGACGAGACCTGGGCAGCCGTCGCCGCGGCGGAATCCATCGGCTCTCACCACGAGACTTTGGAAATGACGGCGCTTGACACCTCGTGGGAATCGATCACGAGCATGCTGATCCATGCCGGCCAGCCCTTTGCCGATACCTCGCTGTTCGGTGTGAACGCCGTCTCGCGCCTGATGAGGTCTCGCGTTACGGTGGCTTTGTCCGGTGACGGCGGGGATGAAGCTTTTGGGGGCTACGACGCCTTCTGGCAGGTTTCCCAGGCGGCGCGCATTCAGGCGATGCCGCGGATCGTTCGCCGGGCTGTTGCGGTAGGCGCCGGCGCAGCCGGCAGCGTCGGCGCCATTCCGGCCACATGGCCGGTGCGACTGCGCGAGATGGATGGCCTCGGTGCGGCCGGGCTGCTTGCCAATGCCTGCTGCTGGATGCGCCCTGCTGAGGCAAAGACCTGGCTGGCATTTGACGGGGCCGAGCCCGTTACGCGGCTCTTTGAACCTCAGTGGCGCATCGAACTGCCCGCCGGCTGCAGCAAAACAGAGGAGCTATCTGCGCGCCTCACCGAAGTGTTCGGCCGGTTGGTGCTGCCGAGTGACTTTCTGTTCAAGGTCGATTGCGCTTCGATGCGCGAAAGCCTGGAGGTGCGGGTGCCGATGCTGGATGAGCGCCTATTTGAATATGGTCTCACGATGCCGCACGCACTGAAGGTGCGCAAAGCCGAGGCAAAGCGCGTTCTGCGGGGCGTTGCGCAGCGCTGGCTCCCGCCGGCCGTGGCGCGCAAGCCGAAACGCGGGTTCAGCGTACCGATGGACCGCTGGACGACCGATGCCTTCAAAGCACAGTTACGGGAGGAGCTGCTCTCGCCAAATTCGCCGATCGCGGCGCTGTATCGGCCGGAAAAGTACCGGCCGGTGGTTGAGGCGTTCTGCGCCGGCCGCAGCCTGCCCGGAATCTCGCGCCGCGGTCTATTCCAGCGCACATTCATGCTGCTTTCCGCACACCTCTTCGGCGGTACGACGCCACCCACCCCATAAGGTATACTCGGACACCGCCGGACGGTCAATCGCGCCGCTTACGTGCCGCGGCGATTCGCCGAATTGAGTGCGGCCCGACTTGCGCCACCCCGGCCGGTGCCTGCGAGGTCCTATTACTGCGCCCATGATGATCATTCGATGAGTCCCGTTCTTGTGACCGGCACGGCCGGGTTCATTGGGTACCACCTAACTCGCGCGTTGCTGCAGGATGGCGAAACCGTAGTCGGCTTGGACAGCGTCAACGACTACTATTCCGTTCAGCTGAAGCGGGATCGGCTCGCCAATCTCCGTGGCATCGGCGATTTGCACATGGTGGAAGCCAACCTGGCTGACCGGGCAGCGGTGCAGCAGCTGTTCGACCGTTATCGACCGCGGGTCGTGGTGAACCTGGCTGCACAGGCCGGCGTCCGTCACTCGCTCACAAATCCACACGTGTACGTTGAGAGTAACGTAACCGGGTTTATGAACATTCTGGAGAGTTGCCGCTACACCCATGTGGAGCACCTGGTGTACGCATCGTCCAGCTCCGTATATGGCGCCAACCAGCAGATTCCGTTCTCGGTGCTGGGACCGGTGGATCACCCGATCAGCATCTACGCAGCCACCAAACGGGCCAATGAACTGATGGCCCACACGTACAGCCACCTGTACGGGCTGCCAACCAGCGGCCTCCGTTTCTTTTCTGTATACGGGCCGTGGGGAAGGCCGGACATGGCTTTATTCATGTTCACCAGGTCGATCCTTGCGGGAGAACCTATCGAGGTATTCAACAATGGTGAATTACGGCGCGACTTCACGTACATCGATGACATTGTGAGCGGTATCCGCGGTGTAATGGCGCACATTCCGGTCGCCACCGACGACCCGAATTCGCTAACTCGCCCGGATCAGGGTACAGCCCCGTACCGCGTCTACAATATCGGCAATAACACGCCCGTGCAGCTTATGGATTTCATCCGCGTGCTCGAAGAAACGCTCGGACGCGATGCCGAGAAAGTCTTTCTCCCGATGCAGGTTGGTGACGTCCAGGAGACTTTTGCCGACATCGATTCTCTCACCGACGCAACCGGATTCGTTCCAACCACCACCATCGAAACCGGCATTCCACGCTTCGTTTCGTGGTATCGCGACTACTACGAGGTCTAGGCGGCAGAGATCGGATGATGGCGGTTCTCTGCTCACGCAGCCGACCGACATGCCCGGGCATTGGTTGCGCCAAACTACTGAGACATCATGGCCGAGGAGCAATTGGGGGGATGGCTGGATGAAGCGCGCGTTTGACGTTGTGCTCTCTGCATTCGGTATCGCGCTTGTTTCGCCCATTTTGCTGATAGCGGCCATTGCTGTCCGGCGGTCGTCACCCGGTCCCATCTTCTTTCGACAGGATCGTGTTGGTCTTCGTGGCGAGTTGTTCAAGGTCTACAAGTTTCGTTCCATGACGGTAAACGACGCTGCCGGCCCTGCCGCATACGCCGGTGAGGCTCGCGTTACGGCGGCCGGGCGTATAATACGCCGCACGAAAATCGACGAGCTGCCCCAGCTCTTCAACGTGTTCCGAGGCGAAATGAGCCTCGTGGGCCCGCGTCCACAGATCCCACACTATGTTGCGATGTATACGGCGGAGCAGCGGCAGGTATTGACGGTAAAACCCGGTGTGACGGGGCCCTCGCAGATCGCCTTCCGTGACGAGGAGGCCATTCTGGCACGCGCAGCCGACCCTGAACAACTCTACATCAGCCAGGTCATGCCGGCAAAACTGGCGTTGGACCTGGGTTATGTGCGGCACCACACGCTATTCGGCGATCTGGGCCTGATTTTGCGGACTTTTACCGCCATCCTCCTCCCGATGGTACCGGGATTTCGGCGCAAGGCGCAGACGGATTGACGACGTACCAGCCGCCGCCACGTGGTTTCCGTACATTCAGGATCCTCTGGCTGACGCAGTCGGTCTCTGTATTTGGCAGCGCGCTCACGTATTTCGCCATTAACATCTGGCTGGCGCAATCGATGTATCCGCTGCCGGCACAGAAGCGGTTGCTAGCGTGGTCCATCAGCGCCGTCAGCCTGGCGTTTGTGCTTCCCACGTTTATTGCACCGCTGGCCGGCGCGTGGGCAGACCGGCATGACCGCAAGCGGATCATGATTGTGATGGACCTCCTCAGCACGTGCTTGAGCAGTACCCTGGCATGGCTGCTCCTTGAGCACAGGTTGGCGATCGCTCCGCTGCTGATTCTCACCGTGCTGTTCGCACTCGCGGCGCAGTTTCACGGCGCTGCCTTTGATACGTGCTACTCGATGCTGGTCACTCGGGAACAGCTTCCTCGCGCAAATGGGATGATGCAGACGATGTGGTATCTATCGAGCATGGCATCGCCGGCCGTTGCAGCTCTCATCATTTCGGCGCCGGCGCTCCTGCGTCACACATCGTCGCCGTCGCTGATACCGCATTGGTTAAGAGCCATGCCAAACGGGATGCCTCTGGTCGTATGCGTGGACGCCGTTACGTTTCTCATGGCGGCCCTGACGATGACGATGCTCCATGTACCTTCGCCGGAACGGCACGACCTGATGCATGCCGACGGCATCACGCGCAAGTCGATCTGGGACGACGTCCGTGACGGTGCGCGATTTGTGTTGCAGCGCAAGCCTCTGGTCTGGCTGCTCTCCACATTTGCGGTAGTAAACTTTGCGGCCGCGCCGGCGATGGTATTGGTTCCGCTGCTCGTGAAATACCAGTACGCAGCGGATTGGGCGCGGCGCCACTATACATTCGCAGCAGCCTTAGGCCTTTTAGCTACTATAGCCAGCGTCGGTGGATTCGCGGGCGGACTCGTCGTGAGCTTATGGGGTGGTTTGAGGCGCCGCCGAGTCGCGGGGATCCTCCTCCCACTGACAGCGAACTGCGCGCTCATCGTGGTTTATGCCACCACACACTCCTACCCGACCGCGGTGGTCCTTACCTTCTGCATCATGGCGACCGGACCAATCGCCAATGCGCACAGTCAGGCGATCTGGCAAGGCGAGACGCCGCCCCCCATGCAGGGGCGCGTATTCTCGGTGCGGCGGCTCATCGCCCAGTTCACGGCGCCGCTCTCTACTTCGGTGGCCGGCTGGGCTGCCGGCCTTTACGGCGCGTCACCGGTTGTGGCCGGAATGGGCCTCTTCGGAGCGGTATGCTGTGCCGTGCAGTGGCTTAATCCCGTCATTTGGCAGGCCGGCACGGGATCGGAGGGCGGCGCGGCCCTGACCACGGGGCACGCCGTTGAGTAGCTCGGTAGTGCTGGTATCCGGCGGCATGGATAGCTGCGTCACGGCTGCTATCGCCAAAACAGAATCGGATGCTGTGGCGATGCTTCACGTCAGTTACGGACAGCGCACTGCAAGGCGCGAACTGAAGGCGTTTCGGGACATTGCCTCCCACTACGCAATCCCAGATTCGCATCGGTTGGAGTGCAGTCTGGAGCATCTGACACAAATCGGCGGGAGTAGTCTCACCGACCACAATATTCCGGTTGCACCGGCCGACCTGGAGAGCACCGCCATACCAGCCTCGTACGTACCATTCCGGAACGCCCATCTCTTGAGCATCGCCGTTTCGTGGGCCGAGGTGCTTGGCGCCACACGTGTGTACATCGGCGCCGTTTTCGAGGATAGCAGCGGATATCCCGATTGCCGGCCCGCCTATTTCGACGCGTTTAACCGGGTGATTGAAGCAGGTACTGCCGCCGGAAGGATCCGCGTGGTAACGCCGATTATTCACCTCTCCAAACAGCAGATCGTTGAACTGGGCGTCCGACTGGGGGCGCCACTGGCGCTGAGTTGGAGTTGTTACCAGCGAGAGGACGCTGCGTGCGGTGAATGCGACAGCTGTGCTTTGCGCTTGAGGGGTTTCGCGCGAGCCGGCCTTGAGGATCCGTTGCCCTATGCGGTACGCGCCGATTGGGCCGACTAACCGCGACCCGGCCGTTCCACTGGGCGGAAGGCCACCGGTTTAGCTGGGCGGGATACCGGCGCCATCGCCGATTCGCTCGTCATCATCACCGGAGCGGCCACCGGGGGCAACCCGAACATTTGCGCGGATTGCGCTTCTGCGAACATCGGTTGCGATATGCTGCTCGGCGCGGTCTTCATCGGAAACAAACTCCGGAATAAGTTTCTTCAGACAGTCCAGGATCGGCTGACGTCCGCCCATTAGTACTGCGGCTTCAAACTCCTGAAGCGGCGCGTCCATGTTGTCCGGAATGAAGTCGGTGGCGTTACGCACAATGCGGATCTTCTCATGGCCCGTACTCTCGTAGCGCTCTCCTTCAATCCACAGGTCTTCCCGAAGTTTCTCGCCGGGCCGGACACCGGTACATACGATGGGAATCTGGACGCGCGGTTCGAATCCGGAGAGCCGGATCAGGTCTTCGGCGAGATCGACGATTCGGATTGGCTCGCCCATATCCAGCATCATCACTTCAGCGCCGTTGCCCAAAACGGCGGCCTGAAGCACCAACTGCACGGCCTCGGGAATCGTCATAAAGAATCGCGTCATATCCTCGTGGCTGATGGTAACCGGGCCACCGGCCGCGATCTGTCGCTTGAAGATAGGCACCACGCTGCCGCGGCTGCCGAGCACATTGCCAAAACGAACGGCCACGTAGTGCTTGCCGGTCCGTCGCGCGGTGTTGAGCACCAGCATCTCTGCCGCCCGCTTGGAAGCCCCCATAATGCTGCTGGGCTTAACCGCCTTGTCGCTGGAGATCATCACCAGGTGCCCGACATCGTTTTCCTCTGCGGCGCGCAACAGGTTGCGAGTACCGAAAACGTTGTTGGTGATCGCCTCGGAAGGGTTGTTCTCCATCAGCGGCACATGCTTGTGGGCTGCTGCGTGGAAAACGACATCCGGTCGGAATTCGGCCATCACCTGGGCAATTCGGCGCTCCATTCGAATGTCGGCGATCACCGCCACGATCTCCGGCCGATCATCGCGCTGCGGATACATCGCGGCCGCCATCTTCACGAGCTCATTCTGCGCTTCAAACACGGAGTTCTCGCCGTGGCCAAGCATAACGAGGCAGCGGGGCCCTGCCTGCAGTATCTGGCGACACAACTCGCTGCCAATGGAGCCGCCTCCGCCCGTGATCATCACGCACTTACCCGAAAGAAACTGACGAACGGCCTCAGTATCGGTCACGATAGGGTCCCGGCGCAGCAGGTCTTCAATATCCACCGGCCGAAGCTTGCTGAGTGTGACTTTCCCTCCGAGGATTTCGTACATGCCCGGCAGCGTTCGAACCGGCACGCCGGCCTCCTCGCAGATCGTCACAAAGCGCCGTACCGCCGCACCGGAAGCTTTTGGCATCGCCACAATTACTTCAGCAGCGCTCTTGTCAATGATGCATTGCCGGAACGCATCCGCGCCACCAAGTACGGGCAGGTTCTCGATCTCCAGCCGTTGCTTCCGGGGATCATCGTCAATGAACCCTACGGGCCGCATGCCGAGCTGCGGATTCCGGCGCATTTCAGTCGCCACCAGCTGTCCGGCCGATCCTGCGCCGACGATGAGTACGTTATGGCCACCCTCCACCTGTGGCTGCCTGAGGATCGTGTCGGCAAGGCGCGTGCTGAGCCGCAGGCCAATCATCACGAGAGATGCAAACAGGCAGTCGATGAATGGAACGCTTCGCGGTACGTGCGTCCGTTCCGGAGTGAGCAGACTGTATGCGCCGTAGATGACGTAGATGGCGACCATGGAGACGGCGCCGGCCTGCGCCGCCTGTACCAGCGCGAGCACGCTGGCCTTCGGCCAGAACTTGTTGTACATCCGATAGACGCGCTGAACAACGAGGCGGATAACCAGCCCAACCACCGTGTAGATCGCCAGTGCGGACCACAACCCGTTAAATGACTTGTGGCCTTCCAGCCGAATACCGAGAGCAATCGCCGGCGAAAGGAGGAGGACCACAATGTCCATCGCAAAGAAGTGTCGATTGTGCAGCCCGGCAATCCGGCTCCACAAGCGCGACGGAGCGCCATCGGTGTGTTTGGTATCGTTCTTCATTGCTTCGTTTTCCGGGAGATGCGGTCACGTGTGCGACGCAACCCAAACTCCATGCGCTACGGCATGGCAACCTATGTCTCGCTGGGCAATACAGAGGTTGCACTCGGCCGCCATCAGGGGCGCAAGCATGCGATCGACCACGCCCATCCCGAGTTGGCGCTATGTACCGGCAGAGATGAACAAAAACTCGCCCATGCGTTAGACGCGGTGCAAGTTGCATTGTTCAGCCAACCCGATGTTTCGGACCAAACTTCTGTCCATTATACCCGGCTGGACGCCGGAATTGATACCAAAACCTAGTTCGGCAGCAAACATAAGGGGCATTTTTACCCCGTCGCGACGCCAATGCCGGTGTTGACGCCGTCCTGGCAAGTCAGGACGCGCGGCGGCTTGCCAACTCAGCCTGCTCCAGTTGTTCGAGCCAGGCTGCAACCAGGTGATCCCAGGCGAGGTGCTCCCGTATGTACTCGCGGCCTCGCGAACCCATCTCGACAGCCAACTCCGGATCCTCGAAAAGACGCTTGATTGCTGTGGCGAGCTCACGGGGATCGGCAACGCCGGCCACGAGGCCGGCTCTGCTGTCCGCGATTAGCCGCGCTCCCTCACCACGCCCGGAATAGACTACCGGCTTGCCGCACGCCATGATGGGGAAGGTCTTGGCCGGACGGATCTCCTCGGCCATTGCAATATCGGCGACCGTGGAGAGTCCGGCGAACGCCAGGGAGTACAGGCGAGGTATCACCTCCTGAACCACCGGGGCGCGGAAGTGAACGTTGGTGAGCTGCATATCGCGGGCTCGCGCAACCAGCGTCTCTTTCTCGGATCCCGAGCCGAAAAAGACGAACTGTATCGGGGTGTCCGCCAGCATCGCGGCGGCGTCAAGCGCCACGCCGAGGCCATGCGCGAATCCGTGCGTGCCGGTATACAGAAGAATCGGGCCTTGCGGAAGATCATACTCTCGGCGTACCTCTTCATCGGGTGGCGCCGGCGCGTACAGGTCCAGATCCACCCCATTCGGCAGGAAGAGCACCTTACCCGCCGGTACGCCCTTCTCGGCAACGAGCCGTTCGGATATGCCGGTGGTAAGCGAGGTGATCCGCGCCGCCGATCGATAGCTCCACCGCTCCAGCCGCTGGGCCAGCCGCAATGCGCGTCCCGGTTTCATCAGGCCAAGCGCAACGATCGTGTCGGGCCACATATCGGCGACGATCAGGAGTACCGGCATCCGCTTCAGGCGGGCCACAAGGACGGCCGGAAGCATGATGAACGGCGGCGGTGACTCCACCAGAAGGTAATCGGCTCGCCGGCTGAACAGGAGTGGGAGAAAGCAGGTAACGGTAAATGACAGGTAGTTAAGAAGGCGCCGTATTCCAGCCCCGGCGCTGGCATACAACCAAACGCGTGACACAGCGATCCCATCGATCTGCTCCTTCATAACAATGCGTCGACGGTATGGCGGGAATATGATGCCGGTTGGATGGTTCGGCATGCCGGTAAGAACCCGCACAGGGTGACCGGCTTCCGCCAGGAAGCGCACGAATGCCCGCAGCCGGACCGCGACGGCGCTCACCTCGGGCGGGTAGTACGGGCTAAGTAGAATGAATCGCGCCGGCGATGAAGGCTTCACGCCTGTGCGCCCGCGGTCATACCCGCATATACGGCCATCATCTTGTCAACGCTGGCCGGCCACGAATAGGCATCGCACACCCATCTCCGTCCGGCGGCGCCCATCGCAGCGCGACGCTCCGGATCCGCAGCTAACCCCGCGATTGCCGCCGCCGCTGCGTCCACGTCCTCAGCTGCACAAACTACGCCCGTTTCACCGTCGCGAACCACCTCGGGCAGGCCACCGACGTTGGATACAACCACCGGCAAGCCGCAGGCCGAGGCTTCCAGCACGGCCACGCCAAAGCTCTCAGAGCGACTGAGGGCAACGTAGATATCCAGTTGGTGCATTCTCGTGACGACCTCGTCGTGTGGTACCTGGCCGTCGAATTGCGTCACCGGCGCTACGTTCTGCTGAAGCGCGAGCGCCTCCAGCGTAGCCCGGTCCGGGCCACCACCCACAATTCGCAGACGCAGCCTATCGGCAGCTTGCTTCGACGAAATCTGCACGGCTTTTGCGAAAGCCTCTATGAGTAGATCGACGCCATATACCGGCTTGAGCGTTTTGATGGTGCCGACCGTGATCTCGTCGCCACAGGTCGCTGGGCCTGTGCGAGGCACAAACCGCCGGGTATCAATGCCGAACGGCGTAATGTGCAGCGGCGGCGCTTGCGGCCACAAGGCGCGCACTCGATCTGCCATGGCCTGACTTGTGGAGCAGATTTGATCCGCCGCGGCCAGATTCTGCAACAAGGTGCGGCGGTTGCGATCCGATTGATCTGGAAAGATGTAGACGTCGCTGCCCCAAACCGATAGGAGAGCTGGGTGGAAGCCGCAGCGGCGGCCGAGCGTGCCATAGCCGCTTGCGTAGTGCGTGTGGAGTAGATCGGGTCGAATCCGACGCAGCAACTGCTTTAGCGACACGCTGTTCAGGTAGTAGCCCGCCGGGGCCGGTATTGGCAGGCGATGCGGCGTGACGCCCGGCGCCAGTGGCTCAGTGCCGGGGTGCATGGTAATGAGGTGAACCTCACAGCCACGCTCCGCCAGTCCATTTGCCCACCGTGACCCGTGGCCGCCAGCCCAGGCCGCAAGCAATGCAACACGCATAACCGGCTAGCCGCTCGCGGCGCTAGCCTGGCCGGCTTCCATGTCGATCGGCGACCGCGCCAGGACCGTGAGACAGACGCCACCGAGTGTCCGCTGCAGTAGAAATGGCGATATCGCATGCAGCAGCTGCCGCAGGGGATACATGAGCTTGAGCATCTTCGTTGCCCTGCCGCTTGGCGCCCGAAAAGCCGGGTCGATGTTGTAGGCCACAACCCGCAGGCCCGACAGCGTCACCAGATTGATTGCAGACGGGATATCGAGAATGACGAGGTGGCCCGGGTAGTCGAGCTTTTTGGCTGACTGGTTGCGGAGAGAGTTGAGCCACGTGTTGTCAAGCGGGATATGCAGGGCGACCCAGCGCGCCTTATTCGCCACCTGCCGCATGAAATCTGCCGGCGCTGGCACGTGCTCGATCACGTCGAGGAGGATAGCAAGGTCAAAAGTCGCCTCTTTAGTGGCGCAAAAGTCGCCCTGGATGAATCGCGTGCTGTCATCCCCCTGAATCTCGTTTACGTGCGGGTGCAGGTCATAACCTACCGCCTGGGCCTGCGGGAACCCAAGGTCGCGAAGCATATCGCGCAGCAGAAAGGTCGTCTGTCCGGTATCGCAGCCGATGTCCGCTGCCCGGTTGAACCGGAAGTTGTACTTGCCGCACAGCGGACCAATAAGCTTCCTCAACTCCGCAATTTTGAATGCTGCATCACGAGCGCCTTTCGATTCCGTGTAGAACTTGCCTGTTGTGTACATTGGGTCAACGATGGACCCAGTACCGACCTCACTCATCTGCAACCTCCTTGAGTACTCGCGCTGGAATGCCGCCTGCAATGGCGTTGGCCGGAAGGTCACCGGTCACAACGGCGCCGCCAGCCACCAAAGTGCCTGGTCCGATCGTGCGGCCGGCCGTCACGACCACGTGCGCGGCCAGCCACACGCCGCGACCGATCTCCAGTGGTCCGGGCCGATGCTTGCCGAATCGGTATGATCCGTCGGAGCGCGTGTGCTCGGCAGACACCAGAACGCAGTACGGGCCGATCAGCACTTCATCGCCGAGGCTGATCGGCTCCTCGGCCGCTATCCAGGTTCCCTGCGCGATATAGACGTCGTTTCCAACGGACAGTTGGCCGGCGTTAAGCACCGTTACATTACGGCCAATCTGCAGGTTGCGGCCCGCTGAGCGCAGAAATGGCCGCATCAGCGCGCCTCGCAGCTGCAGGCACGGCCGGCTATCCGGGAGCCAATTGACGGCCAACATCACGAAGTGCAGCGGCCACTCCCGCCACAGCGCGTTAAGAAGCCGCCGCATCGCTACTCCTCCGCCTGCTGCGGTCCGAGAGCCCTTGCCCGCGGCGGCAGTTGCCGCGCTCACACATCGCCACGAAACGTCTGCAGCAACCGATTGAGATGCTCCATCATGACGTCTACCTGCCGCTCTTGCGTATTCTGCCGCGCAAGCGCCAGGCCGCCGGCAATCATGGCTCGCCGGCGCACCGGGTCCTCAACGACGCGGTTCATGGCGTGCGTGATCGCCTCAATGTCTCGGGCCGGCGCCAGTTCGGTGATCTCACCCACGAGCGCCGGTATTGAACCAACCTCGGTTGAGACAACAGGGACTGAGTGCGCCATCGCCTCCCAGATCGTTCGGGGAAACGACTCGTCCCACGACGGCAGCAGGTAGATGTCTGCGGTTCTGTAATACGCGAACAGGTCGGGTCCAGCCGCTCGGTATCCGTGGAATGTTACCTTGTCGCGTATCCCAAGGCGATGCATCGCCTCATCCATCTCGGCCAGAATGGGCGTGCCTTCAGCCGGCCAGCCCACGATATCCAGGTGGGCGTCATGCCCGCCGGCAACGAACTGAGCAAACACCTCTAATGCGTCCAAAGTCCCTTTCGCACGTTCAAGGCGGCCGGTAAGCAGCACGTGAAGTGGCGCGCTAAGGCAGGTATCCGGCCGTTCCACGAAGTCGCCTTCCGAGAGCGTGGTGGTCCGTATTTCAATCACGCGGTCCGGCCCGCCCGTGAGCCCGTGGCGGAGCTGTGGGCTGTTGATAAACGTCAGGTGCCGACTGGCGCGCCGGGTTTGCTGCGCGGCGCTGTAGCTGGCCCACATATGTAGTAACAACCGGCGTACCGGTCCGCGGCGCGACCTGCGTGCCGCCGTGTAGAGGTTGCCGACCAGCAGCAGAGCCGTGGGCCGCTTGCCGCGAACGTCGCAAAGCGCCGGCAGCAGCGGGCATGGGCCGCGAACCACCAGAACGTCGGGCTCCATCAGCTCCTTACGAATCCGCGAGATCCAGCGGCTCGGCGTGAAGGTGCCGCGGAGGGCGGTTGGCGCCGGTCCGGCGTTTACAAACCGGATATTCGACGCCTGCAAACGGTAGTCTAGCGCGAGATTGCCTCGCGCACCGGTATGCATAAAGCACACGAGTCGGGTATTGGCTGCCGCGACCGCATCCAGAAATCGGCCAAAAAAGCCGGGTACCCATACGCCGCCGTCCCGCTCCTCGGCAAGGATGTGATAGTAGATCCCGAGCTCCATATCTGCGTTAGAGCCTCTCCCGGTCGTTGCCGTGCGGAATGGTGCTGCGCAGCACAGTCAACCTCGCCAGCGCCCACTTTGGAGGTTCTGCGAGAGTGCCTGTGAGCAGCTTTCGGAACGGCATCCGCCCCACCCTTGTAAATATAGCTATACTAACTATAGCTGCCAGCGAATAGGCCGCTGTACTGGCCCATGCGGCGCCGAGGATGCCATAACGTGGAATCAGTGTGAAGTCGAGCGCGGCAGTGGCGACGAGCCCACACGCCACAGCAACGGTGTTGCAGCCGGGACGCCCCAGACCGGAAAAGGTGCTGCCCATCACATTGAGGACCGCTACGGACCACATCCCGGGCAAGAGCCACAGGCCCGGCGCTATCGCGCCTTGATAGGCTTTGCCGTACAGCACCATCACGATGAACGGCATTCCGATGCCAAGCACCACCGCTGCGCCAGCCACGAGATAGAGCGTGGCGCCCAGCGCGAGCGGCGCCGATTCGACGCCGCGCGCTTGACCTGAAGAGGCCACCCGCGGCATCTGTACCACCGAGACCGCTGCCGGAATGAGCAGCAGCACCTGCGCTGCGGAAACCCCGGCGGAGTATACCCCCACGGCCGCCCCGCCCATTATGGCGTTGACGATCATTGTGTCGAGGCGGTAGTTCATATGCTGCACGAAGACCGTCGTTGCGCCTTTGGCGCCGTACGCCAGGTATGTCTTGCGCCAATCCGGTGGAAGTGGCGCCCTGCCCGCCGGATGCTTCCATAACACAAACTGCATCGCCACCGCGACCGCCACAATCGTAGCAAACAGCTGGATGAGCACGAGTTGAAGCGCGGTCGGATGCAGGCGCAAGAGGATTACCACCAGTATCCCGGCCAACAGCACGGCTGACGCAAGGACGCTGATGAGGTTACGCATCGAAAACGCCTGCAGGCCGACGAGCACACCATACGCCACGCGATAGATGAGAAATGCCACCGATAGCGTGCACGAAGCAACGACAACCTCCGGGCCGAGGTCGCGGATCACAATGGAATGGGCGAAGCGCTGAACGGCCAGGTAGACGAGTAGAATCGCCGCAATGCTCACCGGCACCCACCGAACACACACAGATCGGGCCTCGGACATTGAGTTCCGGTCACCGTGCTGCCGGGCAATGTTATACGCTACGGCGTCGGATAGCCCAAAGTCGGCCGCCGACGCGATGAGCACTGCCACGAAAACGGCAACCACCATGACGCCGCGCTGCTGGGGGCCAAGAATTCTGGCAGCGAGAATCGCTGTTGCGGCCTGCGTGCCGTAGACCGCTATTTGCGTGTTGAGTACGCCAAGTGCTTTCCGGGCTGCGGCTGGCATCGGCTAGCGATCGGCCCGTCGATCGGCACCGGACACGCCGAAAAGCTCGCTCGCATCCGCGGCTATGGTCGACGCGACAGATTCTCGACGCTGGTTGTTCTGGCCTTGGATGTGATTACGTCTCGGTATCGACAGACGACGGATGCAGAGGCACGCGCTTGGAGAGGTTCCAACGGCCGCGACAAAGCGCGCCGACTGCCCGACACCGCCCGCATTGCTAACAGGAGATGCCGCGCCTAAGGTGGCGCAAACTTGAGTAGTGGCAGCCCCACCGGGCTCGTGAACAATGAAGAGTGTACCTGCGTGAAAATCGTGTCGGTAATGTCCTTACCGCTGAAGAGGGCTTCACCGGCCACTCCGTCCGTTCGCAATGCAGAAATCTCCTGCGTTATGGTCACCGGAGAGTTCTTGGCATTTGGCAGCAGCTTGCTAGCGTACCACCCAACGCCAACGAGTATTACAACCGGGCAGTACAAGCCCATGGTATTCACCACCTGCGCGACATGGGCGTTGAAGCCAGGCAGATCGCTCTGGTAGACCTGGCCGACATAGAAATCGATCAGACCGGCCTTGGCCCAGTTCACCCAATCGCTGCCGAGTGTTGTCTTGGCGGCAGCGAAATCATAGCCGCCGTTGGCAGATAGGCTCAGCCCCGGATATTTGGTGTTCATGAGTTTGCGGAGCGCCTGCAGAAACTGCGTGACACCGATAATGCGAACGTACTGCGCTGCGGCAGATTTCAGGTCGGGCGTTCCGGTGATGTGAAACTGGTCCTTGTAGATCTGCATGCACGCCGTGCAAACACAGAAGTCGTTGCTGCTGTAGCCAGGCTCCTCAATCTGGATTCCGGAGACGCCCTTGTAGTGCTGCAGCATTTTGTCGATGAGGTTCAACTCGAACTGCCGCGCCGCTGCCCAGGACAGGCAGACCACCGTCCATGGCTGAACGATCGGTTTACCGGTTTTGGGATCGATGCTGCCCTGATTCGGCCGCTTTACAGCCCAATCCGGATTGCCGCCAAGGCGAGTGACGAACTCCGGGCTTGCCTTGGACTTGTATTTGGTCACCGAGTAGGTGAGATCGACCTTTATACCGGCTTTGAGCGCCGCATTGATGAACAGGCCAACCACATCGAACTTCGCTTTCGGCACGGTCTTCTGATAGGTTGCGTCGGTGAGCGCCGCGAAGTACTCGCTGCGCACATAAACGAAGAGCAGATTGAAATTGGCTGCCTGCAGCTTCGCCACAAAATCGGCAATCTGCTGCGTGGCCGTTTTCTCGTCAGGGCTGAATTGCGCTTCCGGCACGATGTAAGCCGCACGCACCTCGGCAGAGTTCTGCCTCGGCGCTGCCAGTGCGCCACTGGAGATAAGCAGCGAGGCGGCGCAAGCGCCGATCCACATAGTCAGTGACTTGAGTTTCATATAAGGGATCCTTAGATTCACAGCTCGGTATCGGACCACCGGCCACTGCGACATGCCATCGCACTATCAGACGGCGGCTGTTGATCAAAGTGACACCTCGCGCCGCGCTTCGTTTAACGCTCGCGGTCCAAACAACCGGCAGTCCATCCGCAACAACTGTACCCGGTTAGTGCGACACAGGCGAATCTTGCATCAGAGCCGGTTTAGGAGACCGACCGCCGCCGGTCGCAAGTCAAGTGGTATTCTCTTCAGGCGCAAAGGGATGGTCGACCGGAGGCAGCATGCCACAGCCTGTTCAAATGACGACCGACCGCGAGAGACGCCGGCAGTTACCCACCGTGAACGCACGAACGTAACGGCTGCCACCAGTTTGGATACCCGGTTGGCGATCGGTTCGCTGCGCGCCGCTGGTGGTTTCCAGAGTTGGGTATCGGCAGTCGTAGCGTGGATTGCTACGCCGACTCACACATGAACGCGTTTGAAAGGGATTGTGCCTATGTGTGGTATTTGCGGTATATATAGATTGGATGCCGGCCCGGTGAGCCCGGCGCGTACCGAAGCCATGACGGCGCAGCTTGCCTATCGCGGGCCGGACGGCATGGGAGTTGCCACCGGTCCGGGGTACTCCTTTGGGCATCGGCGCCTTTCGATCATCGATCGGACGGAAGCAAGCGCGCAGCCAATGTCGGATTCAGCTTCGCAGACGGTACTAACCTACAACGGCGAGATCTACAACTATCGCGATCTTCGGTCGGAACTGGTGAAGCGTGGCGCCACCTTCCGGTCCGAGGGCGACGCCGAAGTCCTTATCAACGGCTATCTCGAATGGGGTCTCGCCGAGCTGCTCCAGAGAGTGCGCGGCATGTTTGCCTTTGCGTTGCTTGACCGGCGCGACCACAGCCTTCACCTGGTACGTGATCCCGTCGGTAAAAAGCCGCTCTTTTACCATCAGAGTGAAGGTGAGGTGGTCTTCGCCTCTTCAGCCCTGGCCCTGGTCGCCGGTCTCGGCTATGTTCCGGATGTGGACCCAATCGCCGTGGACGAGCTGCTATGGAACACCTACATCCCGGCTCCGCGTTCCATATTTGTGGGTGTAGAGAAGGTACCGCCCGCTACGGCTGTGTCCATTTCAACGGACGGCGATACCAAAAGCAGCGTGTACTGGCAGTGTGACTTTGGCCGAACGGACGCCGGCATCGATCTTCCGGAGTGGATGAACCGTACCGAAGAGGCGATCACTACGGCAATTCGCCGGCGGTTTGTAGCCGATGTACCGGTTGGCATTACGCTCTCCGGCGGCATCGACTCCGGTCTTGCGGTCGCCCTTGCCTCGCAGGCGGTCGGACGCGTTAGCACCTATACGATCCAGACGGAAGACAAGGTGCTGGATGAGAGCGACCGGGCCGCGATGGTTGCAAAGCGGTACGGAACGGATCACCACGTCCTGCTGATTGAGGCGGATATGCGGAACGACCTGCCGTCGCTCGTCAACGCGCTCGGTGAGCCGCTCGGCGACAGCTCCGCTGCAAACCTGTTTATGTTGGCGAAGATCGCCAAACCACTGGTATCGGTACTGCTCACCGGCGATGGCGGAGACGAGACCTTCGGCGGCTACGGCGCAATGTATGCCGGGTACATGGGCAACAGGATCGGTCGCTGGCTCCGCGGGCCGCTGCGCCCGATGGGCCTGATGTTGGCAGGTATTCTGGACCGGGCTCCCGGGGCAGCGCGCAGAGGCGGCACACTGATGAGGTATGCCAGTTTGCCGCCGGAGCAGACGTTTGGGCGCACGAGCATCATCACGGACCAGCTGCGGACCGAGTTGCTCACCTCCGACATGCTCGCTCGCGTTGGTGAACACACTCCGTGGCTGCACTACGACGAAACACTCGCGTCTACGAAGGATTTGCCACTGGATGCGCGCGTGATGGATGCATACTTCAACACAATCCTGCCGGGCGATTTGCTCCAAAAGGCTGATTGTTCCACCATGGCGGTGGGTCTCGAAGCACGTTCGCCATACCTGGACCTGGATGTTATCTCACTGGCGCAACGGATGCCGGGGAGCGTGCGGTTTCATGGCGGTCAAAAGGGGCTGTTGCGCACGATTGCAAGAAAGTACCTCCCGGCGGAGATTGTTGATCATAAGAAGCAGGGATTCGGCGCACCATTTGCGCACTGGCTGCGCAACGAATGGACGGACCTGGTGGACGAGTTTGTATGCGGCCCAACCGTCGAAGAGCGCGGCTGGGTTCGTCGCGAGTCGCTTGAGCGGGTTTTGGCAAGCTTCCGCGCCGGTGGGCCGCGCGGACCGCTATTGTGGACGCTCCTGATACTGGAGTTGTGGCTGCGCCGCGCTGCTGAGATCGCGCGGACGAGCCCGGCGACGGCTGGCGCCTGATAACCTCGCCAAGGGGTCCGGCGGTGCGCTCCCAACACCGTCCTCTCGACAAATGTGAACTGACCTTGCTACCCGGGTGTCACGCCTCTAAAGCAGCGGCAGTCACGAGATCATCCGTGGCCGCTGGTGCAGGCTCATTCGGCAGCACCGCTGCGCAGCTCAGTCCGAATAGAACACCCGGTGCAACGGTCCTCATCGCAGAGACGCACATGTAGAGCCACGCCCACACGAGCCACGCCACAGTTAGCGACCGGTTTTCCACGCCATTTGCGCTGCGGATGTTCCGAACGGTGATGACGAGGAGAATGATGAGCGCCGATACGCCGAGGAGGCCATGCTCAGCTAGATCGCGCGTCGGCTCCGTGTGCGATTCTTCGGCTGCTCCCCTCTGGCTGCGGAAGTGCTCCTTGGTAGAAAGGCCAACCCCGACGCCGAAGAGCGGGTGCTGCAGAAAGGTGTTCACGTCGTCCAGCGCCAGCACATCGCGATGGGTCACACCGCTCTGCTCGAATCGCTTGACCAATGCGCCCTGCGTAAAGCTATCGAGAATTGGCAGCACAATAAACACGCTGACACCGACTGCGACGGCGCCAACGAGCACCACCTTCAGCATGTTGCGAAAGCCGTTCGCCATGAACACGACCCCTGATGTAATGCTGAGGGCCGAAAGATAGAGCCCGGTGCGTGAGAACGTTATGGCGCTAAGCGCCGCCATGCCGATGCTGCATGTAAACAGGACTACCCGGATGCTGAGCTGCCGGACATCCTGCAGTGCATACATAAAGGCCACCGTAACACCAAGCCCCATGGCGCCGGAGACTTCATTTGGGCCGTATCCGGCGCTAGCCGCGAAGTTGGAAGCTTTGCCGAAATCGATGTGGGTGGATGTTGCCAGGTTTACCACAAGAATGGTGGCAAGACCCAGTGTGGGAGCGATGAGGCAGCGAAGCGCGCGCAGCAGAGACGCTCGCGTAAGTCGCACGTTGTAGAAGAACCAGCAGCACACGGCGAGAGCGATTGGGCCGGACATGTCGAACGCCAGAAAGGCGTGCGCGCGGCTTCCGGAAACGCCGAACAGGGTATAAATCGCGGCCGGAGTTAGCAGCGCGATGTACGCCAGCGGCAGCATGCCCTTTCTCAGACGCCCGTTCCAGATGAGGTAGATCGACAACAGAACCGTGATGGAATACTCAGCGAACTCCCACGGCAGACCGGGCGCCTGCGACAACCGCCACATCACCTCCGACCCGGCGATGTAACATGCGATGCCGGCCATGTACGCGGGAGAGCGACGCGACACGGCCAGGAACAACCCGGTGACGAACACGATGCCGGCATGTATTGAAGCGATTATCGGCACCTGCCACATCAGGATCGCGAGCGGCGCGTGCATGCCGAAGAACATGTACGGGCCAAACTCGGGAATGCTGAGCCTGCGTGCCCGCTTTGAACGGAGGCCGCGAATTGGCCGCGCTTCCGTTACCATGGCGGTAAGTCGTCGCCGGCGTGGCGGCAACTGGCTGTTGTTGGCGGTGAATCGGTGGTGGTCATAACCTGGTGCCTGCCGGATAGTATACATCAAGGCTAAACCGGCAGCCGCCATGCCACAGCGGGATCGCAGGCAGCCGTGGGGTATAACTAACGGGCACATTTGATCTGGAGCCGCGCGATGGCAGGCGGCCGCACAGAACGCGGAGGAGATGTTTTGATGGTATCGACGTTGGTGGCCCGGAAAACAACCACTGTGACAAAAGGCGAGGTAAAGAGGCTGCGTCTCGCAGGCTATGTTCCCATCTCGGTTCAGCATAAGGGTGACGAGACCGTGCACCTGGAGCTGCATACTGCAGAGCTGGAGCGCTTCCTGCAGGAGCATGGCGAGTTCAGCCTGCTGGAGCTTGAACTGCCGGACGGAAAGAAGAAGACCGCCATCGTAAAGTCGCAACAGCGCGAACCCGTTTACCACAAACTGCTGCATGTAACCTTTCAGGCCGTCTCGCGCCACGACAAGATCACGGCGCACATACCTCTTCGATTTCATGGCGAACCGGAAGAGGTACGAAACCACGTCGCCGTGCCGCAGCATGTACTGGAGACCGTGGAGGTTCGAAGCCAGGCCGATCACCTGCCGGACCATATCAGCGCCGATGTCTCTGCCGTTTCGACAGGACAGGCTCTTCGCGTCCGCGATCTCGCTGCGATTGCGGGTGTGGAGTACCTTACGCCAGGAGACACTGTGCTCTACACGGTCTCTCATCTGCGCGCGGAGGTGGCTCCGGCCGTGGCTGAGGCGGTCGCCGCGGAAGCCCCAGAGGCGGCGCCGGAGTCCGCTTGACGGCAGCGTTGGGTGGCGACGCCTGCCATGTGCATCAGTCCGACAGTTTGACGCCTTCGCCGCGGCGCGGGTATGATGCGACGTGGCTGGCATCGGCTTCGCCGCAGCAAACCGGTAGCGTTTGCGTACCGCGGTTTTTGTGGCCGCTCTGCTGAAATCCTGACGTTGGCTGGGAGGCCGGGTTATGGGCGAATCGACGGCTTCCGTTGCCGTAATCGGGTGCGGATACTGGGGCAAGAACCTCGTTAGAAACTTCGCCGAGATGGGCGTGCTGTCAGCCGTGTGTGATACCACGGAAGCCGGACGCACGACGGCCCGTGCGATCGCACCGGACGCTGCGATCTACGACAGTACCGAGGAGCTGCTTGCCAGCGGCGTACAGGCCGTAGCGATTGCTACGCCGGCTGAGACTCATACGGCCACGGTGCGGGCAGCGCTATCTGCCGGCAAAGACGTATTCGTTGAGAAGCCGCTTGCCCTGAGCCGCGCCGACGGCGAGAGGCTGGTAGAGCAGGCGCACCAGGCCGGGCGAATTCTCATGGTCGGGCACGTGCTGGAGTACCACCCCGGCATCCGGCGACTGGTGGAGCTGGCTCAAACCGGGGCATTGGGCCGCCTCCAGTACGTCTACTCCAACCGGCTGAGTTTGGGCAAAATCCGTCGGGAAGAAAACATCCTGTGGAGCTTTGCGCCACACGACGTAGCCGTCATCCTCAGGCTGGTCGGCGGGCTTCCGGTCGAGGTATCGGCAGCCGGCGGTTCCTGGGTAACTGCCGGCATCGCTGACGTTACGGTGACGAATTTGCGGTTTGCCAATGGTGTGCGCGGGCATATTCACGTAAGCTGGCTTCATCCATTCAAGGAGCAGCGGTTGGTGGTCATCGGCGATGCCGCGATGGCAACCTTTGATGACGTGGGTAAGAAACTGGTTGTCTATGACCAGCACGTGAGCCTTGACGAGGGAGTGCCGTTGCCTCACAAGGGTGAAGCTCACGAGGAGCAGTATCCTGACAAAGAGCCGCTCCGGCTGGAGTGCGAGGCATTCGTCCACGCCGTGCTGACCCGTAACCCACCGCTCACCGATGGCGTCAGCGGCGTGCGCGTACTCGCGGTGCTGGAAGCCGCCCAGGCATCGCTGACTGCCATGGGCCAACCCAAATCTGTTCCGGCATACGGCGTGTAGGCAGCCGCTCATCTACTATGACCAATTCTGAGACAACCGCCTTTTTTGTACACCCCACGGCGATCATCGATCAGCCCGTTTCAATCGGCGCGGGTACCAAGGTCTGGCACTTCAGCCACATCATGTCGAACGCGGTTCTGGGCGAGCGCTGCATTCTGGGTCAGAACGTGGTGGTGGCGCCCGGCGTCGAGATCGGCAATAACGTCAAGATTCAGAACAACGTCTCCGTTTATGCCGGTGTTGTCCTTGAGGACGATGTGTTCTGCGGACCGTCGTGCGTGTTCACCAACGTTATCAACCCACGGTCACAGATCGTTCGGCGCGACCAGTACCAGGAGACGCGCGTTTGTCGCGGCGCCACGATCGGCGCCAACGCAACTATCGTTTGCGGAGCGGTGCTCGGTCGGTACGCGTTCATCGGCGCCGGCGCGGTGGTGCGGGGCGATGTACCCGACTATGCCCTTATGGTGGGTGTACCCGCTCGACAGATCGGTTGGATGAGCCGGCATGGGCACCGGTTGAGGCTGGATGCCGACGCCACTGCAGTCTGCCCAGAGTCGGGATGGCGTTACCGCGAAGTTTCGCCGGGCGTACTTCGGTGTGTCGATTTCGATGAAGATGAGGCGCTGCCGCCAAAAGCGGAGCGAGAGTAAATGCGGAAGGATGTTAAATGACCAATACCATACAAGCCGGATCACCTCTGGTGACTGAGAAGATCGCGCAGCCGGTTCCCCTGCTGGACCTCAAGGCTCAATACGCGGAGATTCGTGAGGAGATTGCTGCCGCCATCCAGCGTGTACTGGATTCACAGCGGTTCATCCTGGGCCCTGAAGTTGAAGCGTTCGAGAAGCAGATTGCCGAGTACTGCCAGTGCCGGTGCGCAATCGGCGTGAGCTCCGGCACCGATGCGCTGCTGATTGCGCTGATGACGCTCGGCATCGATCATGGTGACGAGGTGATCACGCCTTCGCACACGTTCTTCGCCACTGCCGGTGGAGTTGCCCGCCTTGGCGCGAAGCCGGTATGCGTGGATGTGGACCCCTGGTCGTTCAACCTTGACCCAACCAAACTTGAAGCCGCCATTACGTCACGGACGCGTGCCATCATTCCGGTTCACCTGTACGGCCAGACTGCCGACATGGCGCGAATCACTGAGATCGCCGAGCGACACCACCTCCCAGTTGTGGAGGATGCAGCGCAAGCGATTGGCGCCGAGTATCACGGCAAGCGCGCAGGTTCGTTGGGTACGTTCGGTTGCCTGTCGTTCTTTCCCAGCAAGAACCTGGGTGGATACGGAGACGGCGGCATGGTGGTTACCAACGACGAAGAACTTGCCGACCGCGTTCGGCTTCTGCGCACCCAGGGCTACCGTCCGAAGTACTACAACAAAGCGGTTGGCGGCAACTTTCGACTCGATCCTCTCCAGGCGGCTGTGCTGGCAGCGAAGCTGCCGCACCTGGACGCATGGACGGCGGCACGGCAGCGTAATGCCGGCACCTACAGGAAGCTGTTCGCCGAAACCGGCCTCGAGATCGACGGCTGGAATGGCGAATCCGTGGCCGGTGTCAAGGGGATCGTCCAGCCGGCTGATATGGGATTCGGCCGGCACGTTTACAACCAGTTCGTTATCCGCGCCGGTTTCCGCGATGAGCTGATGGCATGGCTGAAGCAGCATAACATTGGGTCGGAGATCTACTACCCGGTCCCGGTTCACCTTCAGGAGTGCTTTGCCGCACTCGGATACAAGCGCGGAGACTTTCCGGCTAGCGAGCATTCTGCCGAGGAGTCCCTTGGCCTGCCGATCTACCCCGAGCTTACGGCGTCACAGATCGAAACTGTGGTCTCAAGCGTCGCCGATTTCTACCGGCAAAGGTAGGCCGCTTCTACCGAACCCGAAGACGAAGACCGAAGAGCCGCCCTACGGATCGCTCCGTAAGGCGGCTCTCGGCGTGTTCACGACCCACGCATCCCAAGCGCAGTGCGGGCTACTTCACCTCAAATGGCCAGCCATTTGAGGTGCCGCCACCCGGCGTGGGATTGGTGACGGTCAGCGTGACTCGGGCCACCGATCCAACCAGCGGCGCCGGTACAACGGCGGTGAGGTGGGTTGGCGAGATAAATGTAGTTACCAGCTGCGTGGTTACCTGTCGCTCCGTGAAGCTTACAACGGCGCCTTTCACGAACAGACTTCCGAAAACGTGCAGCGTAAACTGCTGGGAGCCCGCCGCCACGAAGTGTGGCAGGCTTCCGACCAGCACCGGTGTGCCGTTCGTCACCGTCAGCGTTCGTGGTGCCGCCGTCTTACCGCCGGTTTGAGCTGTTATATGGAAGTGTCCGGGGCGAAGTAGCAGCGAGTTCGGCACGATGGCCATAACCTCGGCCGAGGATACCCAGGTGGTGGAGAGCGCAGTACTCTCGAAGAACGCTTGCGTGTCCTGGCCAAGCTCGCGACCGGTGATCGTCAGCGTGACAGGGCCTGAGCCCGCCGGCACGTTCGCGGGCAAAAGCGCGCGAATCCAAGGTGTGGCGGCGCCAAGCGCAACCTCCCAGGCGGAGCGACCGTGGGTGTAGGCTTCCAGAATGTTCTCGGTGGTATTGAAGGCCAGGTCCGACACGGCGACGCCTGCCGGCAGACCGGTTCCGAACAGGCTCCATTGACCCTGCACCGTAGCGGTGTACACACCCTGATCCGTACCGACCCAAACCTGCCCATTTACCCAGTTCACTACGACAGCGTTGGTCGGTTCGTCCGGCAGGTTTCCGGTGACGTCCGTCCAGGTTCCGCCTGCGTCGCTGGTAAAGAACACATGGCCCACGCCACTTGCCCCAGCGAACAGATCGCGTACGATGTATGCCTCCTTGGCGTCCAGCGGATTGACGGAGATACCCTCGAAGTGGTCGGAGAATCCCGGCACGGTTGTTGCCGTCCATGTGGCGCCGTCATTGGTTGTAACGTAGATCGTGCCTCCAGCAGCGGCGTAGACGGTAGTCCCAGAGACACCGATGCAGTTGACATTGGTTCCCAGGTTATTGAATCCCCCGCTCCCGGCGGTCCCAATCTCTTTCCAGCTCGTTGTCGAGTCTGTGGTTTCCCACACGCCGGTCGTTGGGTAGAGAAGGCGGGCTGAATTGCTCGGATCCATCGTGAAATGCGGATAGAAGTCGGATCCTTCGCTGGTTGGTGGCGTTGCGTCGTTCCACGTGGTGCCGCCATCGGTGGATTTTGCGAGGTTTGTACCGGCATAGGTGTGGTACATCACCAGGGGATTAGCCTGATCGATCTTGCAGAATCCACCGTCACCGCCGTCGATGATTGGCCATGTGATGTTGTTGGTGAACATCTCGGTGCCATTATCCTGGCTGCCTGCAATAGCAACCAATGGATTGACGGGATGCATGGCGCCGCCAGTGAACTGGATCGTTCCCAGGTTGCCATTTATCGACTCCCACTTCAGGGATGACGGGCTAAGATTGTCGAGTCGCCAGATGCCGCCATCACACCCGTTGAGAAGCCGTCCGCTGGCGTCAAACGTCAGCGAATGCTCATCAGTGTGCGGCCCATTGTTGCTCGCATCGGCCTGAACGTTGTTCCACGTCGTTCCGCCGTCGGTTGTTTCGGCCACGTTTTCGCCACTGAAATCGCCGGCTCCCGCCAGAAAGACGACGTCGGCGTTGGTCGGGCTGCACGCGATGGGCATGTCGTACCAGGCTTGTGGCGAAGCTGTATCCGGTGCGCTGGCGAGCTTCACCCAGGTCGTACCGCCATCGGTGGACTTGAAGACGCCAAACACACCGTTCGTGTTGATGTTCTCCACCGTGCTGTAGAGTGTGCTCGGGGATGACTGCGCGATCGCCAGATGTATCCAGCCGACGTTCGCGGCTGCAGCCCCGTTCGGATGTCCGGAGAGCAGACTCCAGGTAGTTCCGGCGTCGGTCGACTCATAGACCCCGTTACTCGCGCTACCGCCCACGTTACCGACGGCACAGTAGAGCGTGCTTGGCGTTGTGGGGTTGATCACCACGTCGCTGAACGGGTCGGTGGTGGATACCGCTGCTGTGGTGTTTGCCCACGTAGCGCCGCCATCGGTCGACTTGTATATTCCGGTGGTGCCAAACTTGCCGTTTGCGCCGAAATCGGCCATCGCCGCGTACACGGTCTTTGCATCTGCCGGATCGACGGCAATTCGCGATGTGGTGAGGCCCACGAAGGCGTTGCTCGGTCCGGTTTCCAGCGTCCAGGTTGCGCCGGCGTCGGTAGAGACCAGTATGCCCAGGCCATACCGTGAATCACCGGCATTGTTGGCTTCACCGGTACCGGCATAGATGACACTGGCGTTTGAGGGCGCTACGGCTATGGCGCCCATGGCGAGATCCGGCTCAGCGTCGGTAAGCGGAGTCCAGAGGGCGCCGCCATTCGTGGTTTTCCACACACCGCCGCCGGCAGAAGCCACGTAGATCGTGTTGGCGTCCGTCGGTGAGCCTGCGGCGTCGACAACCCGCCCAGACATGCCCGATGCTACACCGAAATCGTTGGACTCCGTGAGGGGCGACGGACCTATACTCGTCCAAACTCCACCGATATTTGGCCCAAAAAAGCCAGGTCCGCTCGGCGGCGGCACCGGCTGACTGGTGTTGCGGGAACCGATATGCATCTTGTGCAGCACAGGATGGTGCACCTGAGCGGAGGTAACGGTACTGACCCCGAGGCAAACTGCGAAGAGCACGGCGCAATTCAGGTAGGCAGCTCGTAATCTGATCATAATGGCACTCCATTAATCATGGAAACGGCACTCTGTCTCGCACTGCGGATGCGATTGGTCGTATTACGACCGCAGATCCACGTGGACGCCGGCGGCCGGCACGGGCCCGACGACAGGCAGCGCCAAACTCGTGATACACGGTTTGCCGCGCTGCACCCATATATACCACACCTAAACGTTAACCGCACAGTCTGGTAAGGCGCATGAAAATGCCCCGGCACACAGGAGTGGCCCGGCATTTCCATGCAGACTTCGTTACTAACGGCTGCGGGTCAGCGCAGACCGGCAATCTGCCAGTTCAGATCCACGCCCTGGGCGATGTAATCTTCGCCTTTTATGGCGACCCCGTTCAGGAGCCAGTATGCCACGTCTCCCGTGCTTGAGTTCTCAAAGACGATATCGTCTTCGCCGTCGCCATCCAGATCAATCGTGCCGGCTATGTACCAGGAGGTGTCAACACCCTGAGCAATGTAGCCGTAGTCGTAGGATTGAACTCCGTTCATTAGCCAGTAGACGACATCGCCGGAGGTGCTGTTCTCCCACAGGATATCCGGTGAGCCATCCTGATTCAGGTCGGGCGTCCCAACAATCCGCCACGAGGGGTCAACACCCTGGGCGATCCATCCCGAACTCACCTCTGTCGCGCCATTCATAATCCAGTAGGCGACGTCGCCGGTACTGCTGTTCTGCCACAGGATGTCGGGCTGGCCGTCGCCGTTGAGATCGGGCGTACCCACCACGCGCCAATTGGGATCGATTCCGTACGCGATGTAGCTACCCTGCACAAAGTTGAGACCATTCATCTGCCAGTATGCCAGATCGCCCGTTTGGGTGTTCTGCCACAGAATGTCCGGTTGGCCGTCACCATCCAGATCGGGCGTCCCGACGATCACCCAGGATGGGTCGATGCCGTAAGCGATGTATTGGCCCTGCAGAACCTGCGTCCCCTGCATCAACCAGACGGCAACGTCGCCGGTTGCAGAGTTTTCCCAAACGATATCCGGATACCCGTCGCCGTTGAAATCGGCATCCGCCCTGGCTGTGCGACCGGTCAGGGCAATCAAAGCCAGGCACGATGTAAGAGCGGCAAATGTGGCAAACCGGAGTTTCATCATTCGGGTCCCCCTTATCATGCCGTAAACGAGCCATCGGCAACTGTGTGACGCCTGCGACATAGATATCGTTCCTCAACCTGAGCGGAACGGCTTTTAGCGACCGACGCGGCTGAGCAGGTCCGAACCCTCCTCCGAAGCGCGGCCGATACGAGCTCCCACCGGCCATTTCGTGAGAACACCGTCGGAGGCCGGCGCGAGCAACGGCATCAGGGCATCGGTATCCGTAATCCCTGTATCCAGCCAGATCGACCTTGCCTGCCGGGTTAGAACAACCGGCATGCGATTATGAACCGGCCTCATGAGTTCGTTGGCATCGGTGGTCAGGATCACGCAGCATGGGGGTTCGCCCTGGGTTTGCGGCGCTTCCCACAATCCTGCCAGCGACAGCAATCCGCCCTCGGCCTTGCTGAAATAGAACGGCTGTTTCCGGCTATCCAGCTTCTGCCACTCGTAGAACCCATCCGCAGGAACTATGCAGCGGCGCTGGCGAAAAGCAGCCGCAAACGTTGGCTTTTCTGCGGCTGTCTCGGACCGTGCGTTAATAAGCTGCGAAGCACCGGCTCGTTCGCGCAGCCATGCCGGGACGACGCCCCACCTGGCAGGCTCGAGGATATTGTGGCCGCCCACTTCGCGCACCATAAGGATGGTTGAAGATGGCGCGATATTGTAGCGGGCCGTGAGCCGCGGAATTGGCGACGCCTGAAACTCCGCGGCAATCACATCTGCAGGAGTAAAGAGGACAAATCGTCCGCACATACCAGCCTCCTCGGCACAGGCATCCGGCAGGATTGCCGGCAGCCGCTGTCGTAGTGCGCCACAATAGAGCAATCGGCGGACCGCAAGGAGCGCCACGGCCAAAGGATACCATGCCACCAAGTCACGAAGCAATCACGCGGCGCACGCTACTGCAGGCCGGCGCCCTTTCGGTTGGTATCGGGCGGGGATTACAACAACCGGCGCCCTACTCCTCCACCACCGCGATCAACTCCGCGCTGGAGGCGGTGCGCTCGGAAGCCGATTTAGGCCCGTATTCGCCATCGTGGCCCGGCATTACAGGCCAATTCGGTGTGCCACAGTGGTACAAGGATGCCAAGTTCGGCATTTTTATCCACTGGGGCGCGTACTCGGTGCCCGCATTCGGCAGCGAATGGTATCCCCGGATGATGTACATCCAGGGATCGCCCGAGTACCGGCACCACATCGCAACGTATGGCCCCCAGACGCGCTTCGGTTACAAAGACTTTATTCCAATGTTCCGCGCCGCCCGGTTCGACGCCGCCGGGTGGGCTGCGCTATTCCGGCAGGCGGGCGCCCGGTTTGTAGTGCCGGTAGCGGAGCACCACGATGGGTTCGCTATGTGGAACAGCGCCATAACGCCGTGGTGCGCCGGAAAAATGGGCCCGAAACGTGATGTGATTGGCGAGCTTGCCGCGGCGGTCCGGGCAGATGGGATGACGTTCGGGGTTTCGTTTCATCGTGCAGAGCACTGGTGGTTTTTCAATGGCGGGCGAACGTTCCCGAGCGATGTGCAGGATGCACGCTGGCGCGGACTGTACGGCCCGGCAGCACCGGACAACGTACAGCCGAATGCACGGTTTCTCGACGAGTGGCTGGCCAGAGCGGGAGAACTTGTCAATCGCTACAACCCGCAGCTCTTCTGGTTTGACTGGTGGATCGAGCAGCCCGCATTTCAGACCCGGCTCCAGCAATTTGCCGCCTGCCTGTACAATCGCGGCATCCACAATCGAATGCCCGCCGCGATCAACTACAAGGGAACCACTTTTCCGGGCCGTGCAGCGGTACTCGACCTCGAGCGAGGCCAGCTCGCCCAAATCCGACCAACGCTCTGGCAGACCGACACGTCGGTCTCCACTATCAGCTGGGGCTACATCCAGAACGACCGCTATAAGCTCGCCGGCGACATAATCCAGGATCTGGTGGACATCGTCAGCAAGAATGGCGTGTTGCTGTTGAACATCGGGCCGAAATCCGACGGCACCATAGCCGCAGGTGAGTCAGCCGTGCTCGTTGAGATTGGCAAGTGGCTGGCCGTAAACGGAGAGGCTATTTACGCCACTCGCCCGTGGATTATCTTTGGCGAAGGTCCGAGCAACGTCGTCGGTGGCTCGTTTAACGATACCAAGCGAACTGCGTTCACCGGCAGTGACATCCGGTTCACTCAAAAAGGCGGTCGACTCTACGCGATCATCATGGCGTGGCCCGGGTCGTCGGTTACCGTCACGAGCCTTTCGAGCAAGATGGCGCTCGCGCCCGCGCCGGTCGCGACAGTCCGAATGTTGGGCTGTCCGGAGCCGTTGGCGTGGACGCAGGACGACCGAGGCTTGACCGTTCAGATGCCGGGGCAGCGCCCATGCGATACGGCATACTCATTGGAGATCACTTTTCGTACAGCGTGATCCACAGCCAGAAAGCATCAACACGACCGGCATAACCGCGCCATTTCACGACAATCTGCTCGCCTGACCGGCGCTCCACCCGGCTCTACTCGAGCGTGTCTGGTCGGCTATGCCAGCGCGATCATCGTTGCGACTATGGCGAAGCCGCCGGGATGCGCCTCGGTGGCACATTGCCGAACTACTCCCGAGAAGCCCTATGAAACATCTGGTAAACCTCATCGCGGTGCTCTGTTTGGTGTCGCTGCAGTCTCCCAATCGGTCCGTCGCGTCGTCCGCGACAGCATTAGAGCCCCACTCGGTGCTCATCGGCAACTATCTTGTCACTGTGCCGAACGGCATCGCCTTCGTCGTGGATGGTAAATCGGCGTTTGTCCTGGACCCGGGTGGCGAGTATTACGCCGGCGAGGCAGCGCCAGATGACAGCTATCACCACGCGCGGTTCCATATCAAGGGCGCATCCGTTGATTTCACCTGGGGTCGTATCGGCACGTGTGCCATCGGCCGGCTGACTGCCAACCAACCATTGAGTCTCGCACTGCGCCTCTCCAGCGGGTGGCCCGGTTTCTCCAGCACCTTCTCCCCAACTGTCGACGGCGTAAGTGGCTCATCGATGGACGGTCGAAAGCAACTGACCTGGCGACTGCGGACTTCGCCCTCACCGGAGACAGACGACGGTGACTCCCTGGTACTGCGTATCGGCCCATTGGCTCCTGCATATCTGTCCGCTGGTTTCGGCGTACTGCCGCCAGTCCAGACCATCACAAAAACCCTGGCGGTCGCAAAGGCGCGTTACGAGCGCCGACGCCCGAGTGCATCCGGCGATCACGGCGACTTCCTCGGCGCCATTGAGGCCAACCTGAACAACAGCCGTGTCTTCAGCTCCGATACGAACCGTGTCGCGCATACGGTCAGCCGTGGCTGGGCCGGCGGCAAAGCGAACAATGCGCCGCTGTTTTGCTGGGACAGTTTCTTCAACGGTAACCTGGCGAGCCTGGATGACCCAACCGGCGCGCGGAGGACCGTGCGCGCGATTCTGCAGTGGCAGACAGCGGCCGGCATGGTTCCGAACTTTGGACACTGGGGCACAGCCGGTCAGCGAGCAAGCGATGACCGCTCCCAACCGCCGGTAGGAGCGTTGTGTGTGTGGAAGATGGAGCAGCGGTGGCCGGACCTCAAGTTTCTTCGGTGGGTGTATCCGAAACTGAAGCGTTGGCATGCCTGGTGGATGCGAGCGAGAGACGGTAACCACGATGGCTTGCTGGAGTGGGGAAGCTCTTCCGCGGGCGCACAGGGCGCGCGCTGGGAGACGGGATGGGACGACACGCCCCAGTTTGATGGCGCCAGAATGTCGGGAGAGACGCTGGATGCCGACGCGGTGGACCTGAACGCGCTATACACGATGGATGCCGAGTATCTGGCGCGCCTTGCCAACGAGCTCGGTTATACTCGCGATGCCTCGCGATACCGGGCGGAGCGATCTGCGATGATCCGTAGGATCAACAGGCGCCTCTGGAACCCGGCAGTTGGAACGTATTGCAGTCGATTGTGGCATGCCGAACGACAGGTTCCAGTGCCTCAATCAGCGTTTGGCACGGGCTTTGATGTTGTGTTCTATAACCGCGAGAATCTCGAAAGCCCTGTTGCTCGGATCAAGTCGCCGGCAATTCAGTTCGATTGGAATGGCAAACCGCCGCTGGCCGGTGTGCCGGCAGACCACTGGAGCGCGCGCTTTACGGGCACATTTACGCCGCCGAAACCCGGCAGGTACCTGTTCAAAACCTCTGCGGACGATGGCGTTCGGCTACTGGTGGCGGGTCACAAAGTGATTGATGACTGGTCCGTCCACGGATTGGACGACCAGGAGACAGTCGCGACATTCGATTCCGCGTCACCGCAGCCAGTCTCTTTGGAGTACTTCCAGGCTGCCGGCGGATCGGCGCTCACGATGACCGTCGCGGAGCTCGAGCCCGCGCCGGCAGCCGCGGAGTTCCTGACGCGCCTGACACCTATGAATTTCTATCCGCTGATCGCGGGCATTCCGGACGCGTCCCGGACAAGGCAGATGCTGGCTCTCTTGACCGATCCGCACCGTTTCTGGGGAACCTGGATCGTGCCAACCCTGAGTTACAGGGACCCGCTGTGGCCGCAACAGCGGTACTGGCACGGTACGATTTGGGGCCCGGTGAACTACCTCCTGTTTCAAGGGCTGATGCGCGACGCGCCGGCCAGGATACAGAACCAGATCGTCGCCCGGAGCTTGCATCTGTTTTTACGCAACTGGGATCGAAAGCGTGTGTGTGGCGAGAACTTCCTGAGCACCGATGGCGATCCGGGCGGCGATCTGCACTATACCTGGGGCGCACTCCTCTGTCTGATGGGCGTTGAGAATCTGTGCGACTTCGGGCCCAACGGCACGGTGCGCTTGAATGGTCTTCAGACCGAAACCGTGGAGTTACGAAACCTGCCAATCCACGGCCTGTTGTACACAGTCCGCGCCAGGCCGCACGTGACAAAACTTCTCCGAAACGGCCGGGTCGTTGCCACAGCCCGCAAGCGCGTCGTATGGGTCAAACTGCCTTCCGCATTGAGCAACTCACATTGACCGCCTGGGCTCGCACCACGTCGAGAACCCTCAAGTACGGCTCACCAATGGCGCTCATTGCGCTGCGCGCCCTGCTCGGCCCGGCGATCCGGTTTGGGTGCACCTCGCGATGGCCAGGGTGGCTGCTCGGCGCATGTGCGTTAACGGCGTGCCTCACCGACATATTCGATGGCGTCATCGCGCGAAGGCTGGGCGTGGCTACGGATCGCCTGCGCATGGCCGACAGCATCGTGGATGGCGAGTACTATCTCTTCGTTGCCTGGGGTATATGGCTGGCCGACCAATCGGTCTTGCAGCCATATACCCCTGCCCTGTTGGCGCTTTTCGCCGTACAAACAGCCTCCTACGTCTTCTCATGGCTCCGGCTGCGCCGCATCGGCGGCCTTCACGCCTACAGCGCGAAGGTCTGGGGCCTTTCTCTGTGCGCAGCGTCAATCTGGCTCCTGGCCTTCCGCTCACCAGGCATTTGGCTGACGCTCATGATATTCTGCGGGTTCCTGAGTAACCTCGATGGGATTCTCATCATCTGGTTGCTGCCGGAACGACGCATCGACGTGCATGGTGCGTGGCATGCGCTTGCGTTGAGGCGCGCCGACCGGCGGTGATTGCCCGCGCACGCGGGCAACGTGACGAACCATCGCACTACCTTGAGGTCTGCAACAGGTTAGCTGCCCGGCTGCACACCAAGCACGTCGGGGTTGAGCATTGCCAGTTCCGGCAACACAAACAGACCGTCTTTTCGGACCAGTTCGTCGTCAAACCAGATTTCACCGCCGCCATGTTCCGCGGACTGCAGGCAGACCATATCCCAATGCACCTGGCTCCGGTTTCCGTTATCTGCTTCATCGTAGGCCTGGCCCGGCGTAAGGTGGAAGCTTCCTGCTATCTTCTCATCAAACAGAATGTCCTTCATCGGTTTCGTGATGTAGGGATTGAAACCGAGCGACCACTCACCGATATAGCGCGCGCCCTCATCGGAATCGAGAATCTCATTAAGCCGGTCGCTTCCTCCATCAGCCGTGGCCTCCACCACTCGACCCTTACGGAAAACGAGACGGATGTTGTTGAATACCACGCCTCGGTACAGCGTTTCGCAGTTGTACTGCATAACGCCCTCCACAGAGTCGCGAATCGGGCAGGTGAATATCTCCCCGTCAGGTATGTTTCTCTCTCCGGCACATGAAATGGTGGCTATTCCCTTCTTGCTGAAGGTCAGGTCGGTACCCGGTCCGGTTATGTGCACGCGATCGGTTCGATCCATTAGCTGCTTCAGCGGAAGGGCCGCCCGGGCCATGGCGGCATAATCGACCTCGGCGCATACCTGGAAGTAGAAGTCCTCAAAAGCTTCTGTAGACATTCCGGCCGCCTGCGCCATGCTCGAGCTTGGCCATCGAAGGACAACCCAGCGTGTTCGCTTGACGCGGACTTCGCTGTGTACCGGATACCACCAATGTCGGTCGTACAGCGCCATCTTGTCGGCGGGTACGTCCGATAGCTCGCTGATGTTGTGGGAACCTCGGACGCCGATATAGCACTGGACGGACTGCATCAGCTCACGTTCCAGCGAGCCCACCGCTTCCATTTGTTCTACGGTGGCCACACTGTACAGCGCCCTCAGCACCTCCTGGTGCCGGGTGCTGACGAGCGGTATGCCGCCAGCGGCAGCCACGGTGCGAATGAGCGCCGCCGTAAACGGAGGCGGTATGTCAAACGCCTCGATGTATACCTTTTCGCCGCTTTGCACGCTGCACGAATGAGAAACGAGTACCGATGCCAACCGATCGAAGCGCTGGTCCTTCACTCATGCCTCCAGTAGTGCGCCCGCAGCAGAATGGTATTGCACACCCTAGTGCGCCGTAGGCGTTTCGGTGTTGAACCGGATTGTGGCACAAACCTGCCCACCGGAAGCGGACAACGATACCTGCCATCCGTTGACATCCGCGATGGCCTTGCAGATGGCTAGTCCAAGACCATGGCCACCCGTCTCGGAACTGCGGGAGGTGTCGGGCCGGAAGAACGGTTCAAACAGGCGCTCCGGTTCTACCGGCAGTCCGCCGTGCGCCGAATTCGTGATCATCAACGACTTTGGTGACATTCCCAGGTCTGCTCGAACCACCGTTCCGGAGTCGGCATACTTGACGGCATTCTCCAGCAGGTTGCGAACCAGCATCTCGACATGCATCGGTGGCGCCACGAGCGAGACATCGTCATTCAACTCCATCGTCAAGGTGATGGAGCGCGAGCGCGCAAGCGTCTGGAGCTGGTTGGCGATGCGGCGGCATACGTCAGAGAGATAGACTGTTTCGGGTGGCGCGCTGGGTCCGACCTCTAATTGATGCAAAAGCAGCAGATCCTGCACCAGGCGCGTTAGACGTTGTGACTGAAGTGATGCCTCACCAATCACCGACCGATACTCCTCAACGGAACGGCTCTTGCGGAGCGCGAGTTCGAGATGGCCGGAAAGCGCCTGCAGCGGAGTTCGCAGCTCGTGAGATGCGGCCGCATAGAATCGGCCGCGGGTTTCTGCGGTTTCGGCAACGCGCCCCAAAAGCCCATTCAGAGTGGCGACCAACTCTACAAGTTCTGCATCGCCTGATGGAGGATGAAGCGTTACGCGCAGGTCGTGGACGGATGCATCGTCAGCCTGCCCGGCCAACTGATGAATTGGCGATAGGGTTCTACCGACCAGCATCCAGGCGCCCAGGCTTGACAGCGCCAGAATCAGAAGGCTGAGGATGATGAGGACGGCAGCTTCCACCCGGAGGCGGTGCGACGTTGCTCGCCATGGAAGTCCGAGGACGATGGTACCGCCCTGTGTTCGTATTACACGGGTTCTCCATTCGCCATCATGGCGAACCGGCCAGGTCGGCACCCGTTTTTGAGATTGGTACTCCACCTTGCCGGAGGTTCCGACAACGAGCACAGCGATATTGAGGCGGCTCGCGTCGTCGTCGTCGTCCAGCAAGTGACTGAAGTCGTGGTTGTCATCGGGATCGGTGAGCTGATGGTGCACCTTGTGCACGGCCCGGGACAACAGCATCGTAGCCGACATGGAAGCTTCACGCCGAGCATAGAGGATCAATGCGGTACAGGCCGCGGCCAGGAAGACGAACAGCGCCGCAGAGAACGCCAACGTCATGCGCGTTCGCATCGAGCTAATCGGCATGCGGGTCCATCCGGTACCCCACTCCTCGCACCGTATGGATCAGCGGTTCGGCCTGCCCACGATCCAGTTTGCTGCGCAGGTAGCTGATGTACACGTCCAGGACGTTATCGTTTCCGCCGAAGTCGTACTCCCAAACGTGCTCTAGAATCATCGCACGTGTAAGAACGCGGCCGGCGTTACGCATCAGGTACTCCAGCAGTGTGTACTCGGTCCCTGAGAGCGATACGGTTCGTGAACCGCGCGTCACCTTGCGTGACGCTGGGTCCAGAACCAGGTCGCCGACGCGCACCGACTGGGCGCCGGCGCCGCTCCGCCGTAACAATGCGCGCAGCCGCGCTAGCATCTCCTCCAACTGAAACGGCTTGACGATATAGTCGTCCGCGCCACTATCCAGCCCCTGTACCTTGTCGGCCAACGCATCGCGCGCTGTGATGAGGAGGATCGGCGTCGCCACGTGTGACTGGCGAAGCAGTTTGCATACGCTGAATCCATCCAGATGCGGCAGCATCACATCGAGAAGAATGGCGTCGAACGCGCGGCTCAGCGCAAGTTCCACGGCCTGTTGACCATCGCCAATCACAACGGCGGCGTAGCCCGCTTCCTCAAGAGCCTGCTTGAGGAAACGGGCTACGCTACCGTCATCTTCCACTATCAGAACATCCATGGGTAATCTGCCAAACCAGGTCATCAGCCTCCGGCGTTGGACTTCACCTCTGCCGGAGCTGCCTTGCCACCGACTGCATGCAGGAGCTCAGCCCGCAGTTCGCTGGCTTCTCCCTGCGGATCGACCGACTCGCTGTCGGTAACCTTACCGCTTATGGCATCCAGTTCCACTTCCTTGAGCTTCTTACCGGTAACGATTACCACATCGTAGTCGGGTCGTGCGCCATCGAACTCGTAGGTGGCCTGCAGTGCACGGCCCGGGACCTTTCGCAAGGCGATGCGAATAGCAGCCCACGGCGTGATTCTTCCCGTTGGTATTGATGCTCCACTACGTACCTGGCCACTGGCCTGCAGGTGGGCAACGGCCACACTGAGAAGCGCCGCACATGCGACCGCAGCGATAGTCACGGGTCGTTTGCGTAAAAACATCCTCATAGTTGGAAACTCCTTTGGCGCCGCTCGGGCCTCGATGGCGGCGCGATGCCCTGAGCGTACCAGCGGCACCTTAGATGCATCTGTGAGTGGGCTGAGAGTCTTCTAACCAGGCGGCTGCGCGTGCGGAACGACGTTCCGTTCGCCAAAGCGCCCAGACAAGGGCGGAGTCTTGCCCGCGGAGGCTAGTTCGTCACGGTTTCAAGCCTGGACCGACTCCTGAGCGAGCGACCTCCGACCTGGCGCGAACGCGCACGTTATCAGCCCTTACAGCTGAACCAGTCGCGACCGATGCCCGATTCGGCGCGCAGCGGCACGGTTAGCTCCATGGCGTGCTCCATCTCCCGCCGGACAACCTCGGCCATACCTTCCGCGTGCTCATACGGCGACTCGAGTACAAGTTCGTCGTGTATCTGGAGGAGCATTTTCAGTGGCAGTCTGTCATCGTCGATCCGCTGTTGCAAACGTACCATCGCCAACTTGATCAGGTCCGCCGCGCTCCCCTGTATCACACTGTTGATCGCCAGACGCTCTCCCAGCGCTCGCCGAGTCGGGCTCGACTCCCGAAGTTCCGGTATCGCCCGGCGCCGTCCCATGAACGTGGTGACGTAGCCGTGTTCCAACGCTTGATCCACGCACTGGCGCAGGAAGCGGTCGATGCCCGTAAAGCGCGCCTTGTAGTCCGCAATCAGTTTGGAGGCGCCGGCTACGTCGAGCTCCTCAATCCGCCTTGCAAGACCGTAGGCGGTTACGCCGTAGATGATGCCGAAGTTGATTGTCTTGGCACGGTCACGCATTTCGCGCGTAACCATCTCCAGCGGAACGCCGAAAACCTGGGCCGCGACGGCAGCATGAACGTCCTGCTCCGCCATGAAAGCGGCCGTCAGCGCCTCATCCCGGCTGAGGTGCGCCAGTATCCGCAGTTCAATCTGCGAATAGTCGGCGCAGATCAGCATGCCGCCATGCGGTGCGCGAAACGCTTTGCGGATTTGGCGGCCCGTCTCTTTACGGATCGGTATGTTCTGCAGGTTGGGTCCCTGCGACGCGATGCGGCCGGTTGCGGTCACCAGCTGATGAAACGTCGTGTGGATGCGGCCATCGGCCGGATCGATGGCCGACTTGAGGTTTCCAAGGTATGTACTGATCAGCTTGCTGAGCTGTCGGTACTCCATGATGAGGCGCGGGACCGCGGTGCGCGGATCATGAGCATCCTCCTGATCGGCAAGCTTTTCGAGCACCTCGACATCTGTGGAGCGTCCGGTTTTCGTTTTGCGCACTACCTTGAAACCGATGAGGTCGAACAGGACGTCGGCTAGCTGCTTGGGCGAATTGAGATCAAACTCGGTTCCGGCCGCAGCGAACACGGAGAGCTTCAGTTCATCTACGCGCGTCGTCAGCGCGTCGCCTTGCCTTGTAAGCTCTTCAGGATCGCACAGGATGCCGTTGGCCTCCATCCTGGCCAGCACGAGCGAGAGCGGTGCCTCCACATCTGCCAGCAGCGATGCCATTCCTGCGGATTCCAATTCCGGCTGCATCAATTGGTACAGCCTCAGGGCCGCGTCGGTATCCTCCGCTGCATAATGGGTCATCGCTTCCAGATCAACGGTATCCATCGAGGCCTGTTCCGAGCCCGTGCCGATGAGTTGCGATATAGCCGTCATCTGGTAGCCCAAACGCCGGGCGACCAGATCGTCGAGCTTATGACTTGCCTCGGAGGCCGCGAGCAGGTTGCTGGCAAAGAGCGAGTCGAAAACCACGCCGCGCAGCGTACAGCCGTAACGTAAAAGCACGCGAGCATCGAACTTCAGATTGTGGCCGCACTTCCGCACGTCTCGCGATTCCAGGATTGGGCCAAGCGCGCGCATGACGGGCGCAAGGGCTAGATGGAGGTGCGCTTGTGGAGAGCGAATCGGCACGTAGGCCGCTTTGCCTTCGGCCCATGCGAAGCTGAGCCCGCACAGTTGGGCATCCCGCTCGAGCCCGGTGGTTTCGGTATCGAACGCAACAAGCGCTGTGGTTTGCAGCGTGCTCGCAAGCGCTGCCAATTCCGACGCGGTGCGGATACAGGTGTACTCCTGCTGCCAACGCACGGTTGGAGCTTCACCGTTTTCCGGCAAGGGTTGTTGCTCAACCGAAATGAACTCCTCTTCAAACAGGCCCTCGCCACCTGCGATTCGACGGGCATCATCTTTAAGCCGATGAAAGTCCAGCCGCTCAAACAACGGGAGCAGGCGCGCCAGGTCTGGTCGCGCCGGTCTCGTTGCCTCCAACTCGAACGGGAGTTCGGGATCGCAGTGAAGCGTAACCAGCGCCCGCGAGAGGCCAATCGTTTCGCGCGCGGCCTCGAGGTTTTCGCGCTTCTTTCCGGTTATTGCGTCGAGGTGCGAATAAATGCCATCGATGCTGCCAAACTCTTTCAGCAGTTGTGACGCGGTTTTGGGGCCAACGCCGTCAACGCCGGGCACGTTATCCGACGTATCGCCGGTAAGTGCAAGCAAATCAATCACCTGATCGGGCCGAATTCCTTTTGAAGCCATGAGCGCCGATTCGTCTACGATGGCGCCGGTGGGCACATCAAACATAGCAACGCGTGGTCCGACCAACTGTTCCAGGTCCTTATCCTTGGAGAGGATCCGGATCTGAACATCCGTCGCCTCAGGGTCCGCGAGCACCCGCTGCACAACAGTCGCAATAATATCGTCTGCTTCCAGGCCGGTCTTCAGAATTACGGGCACTCCAAAGCCCGATAGCATTTCAAATACCAACGGTATCTGCGATACCAGATCGTCCGGCGTCGCTCGACGTGTCGCTTTGTAATCGGCATATATCTCGTCGCGATGCGTCTTTCCGGGTGCATCCGCTGCCGCCACAATAAAGTCCGGCCGTAGATCTCCGAGTACTTTTACCATCAGGCCGGCCACGCCGAACACGGCGTGAGTTGGCTCTCCGGTCACGTTGCTGCGCATGCCGTTTCGAATTGCGTAGTACGCGCGGAATATCTGGGCGAACGTATCGATTATGTAGAGGCTACGCGCCACGTTTGCCATCCTTTCTCGTACCACCGGCGGACCATCAGGCGCCGAAGAAGTTATATGTGCGCATGCCAAGCGCCAGGCTTGCAAGGCCCCAAATACTGCCCATGATGCAGTCACCGAGAATCAGGCCGAGAAAGAAAGGCAGGTACCTTCGGTAGGTGCGCAAACCACCGTACCGCATACAGAGCAGCTTTAGCGCCCATGCTATGAAAAGCGGCATCCAGACAAGGTTGATCGCCCACGACGACGCAATTGCGTATCCGAGCGGATGGAGCGGGAAACCAAAAAAGCGTAGGCGCAGCACGAACAGCGTGATGACACACAAGAATCCAACCGCCATCGCCATCATCGCCGGCGTACTCGGCCGCGGATTCAAGGTTGCCCCAACCCACTGTGACATGCGGTTCAGCGCTTCTTGAGGCATTGGCGTAACGTCCCTCATTTTGCTTGCCGCGCCGAGACGATATGCCTGAGTTTCAGAGGCCCAAAATGTAGCAAGCGTGCCGATGAGCACAGCAAGCATGATTGCCCCGAGCATCCGGCGCGCCTGCATGCCCCGCAACCGCGCCATCTGCAAGCCCTCCATGCCGGCCGGCATCGTGTCGCTCCGGTGTGCTCGCGTAAAGGAGTATCCGAACGTCATAAATGCCATATCATGCTGTGAGAAGACCTTCATCCCGGTAATCCGTGGGATCATGGCGTCCGGTCCCATAAAGTGGAAATCGTGCACCGGCGAGCCAACCTCGGCGCGAACGCGAGTCACGACGATGATGATCGCAAGGTAGATTCCGAGCCAGGCTGCGATCACCCACGGGGTGACATCGGCTGCGAGGCAGAATATGATGATTCCGCACAGGCCCGCGACAAGGCCCAGCAGCGCCATTCGTGGCGAGAGTGCCTCGTGAGCGCCATTGGCTGCCACCTCATCGCGGCCGCCACCGCGCGAAAGCGCGGAACGCCATATCGCCGCATAGGCCTTTCTGCCGCTCCATATATAGAAGCAGAATAAGCCCATAAGCGCCCCGAATCCCTGCTCTGGCGCGTAGGGGAAGTTTGCGTCGGCGTCCCACGCCATTGCGCGTGTTACCACAAGTTGCATCTTCCAGAAGATATAGAAGAACCAGCAGGAGAAGAGGAGATCGAGCGGAAGCAAGAACCCCAGACCTATTACCAGCGGGTAGAACGTGATCGGCGTCCAGTCGATTCCATCCCACGGTTTGACGGTGAAGAAAGGCTTGAGGTCAACCACACCTACGTTGATGGCCGGCAGCGACGGATAGAGGAATGCTATACCGTTCCACAGCGTGAGGCCCGCCGCTACCGCGAATCCGGCCCACATCAGGCGGCTGCCGAAAAACGCTTTGCCAGTACCGTCTTCCGTCATCTCCATTGGCAGCCATACAACGGGAAAGGTCAGGCGCTCACTATCGGCCCATTGGCGGCGCAGCAGGACATTGATGCAGTTTGCACACCATAGCACGAGGACGACAAACAGCGTCCAGAAACAGATTGGGCGTAACCACGCTTTAAGGATCGCCGCGCGATAGAAGGAGCTGTTGCCGAGATAAAAGCCGCGCAGCACCGAGCGGTTGGTGATCACAAGCCACGACGGGAACGCCGGCAGGAAGTGGTTCCAGCCGTTCGACTTCGACGCAAACCAAGTCCCGTGGCCGATGATGCCATTGAGGATGGGTATTCCATCGATGCCGGCGATTCCTGTGGAGATGGTCAGCATCGTCCAAAGCACCAGCAACTCAGCCTGCGAGAACGCGAACCTCGGCGCCAGGCGGCAGACGCCACGATTCAGCGCGAGCAAAACCGCCAGGACAAATACCACGTTGGCGCAGATGGGCAGCTGCGACGGATACGGGCCATACATAACCCGCTCCATCTGCAGTACCCAGAAAACGTTGGGAGGAATCAGGATGCAGCCGAGCGAGAGAGCGCGCCAGGTAATGCCGGTCGGTCGCTTTTCCGTCGTGGGATTGGATGACTCATCACCCGATGCGTGGGGCGCGGAAAGCTGTTGCATCGGCGAGGCCATTGGGCACTATTATGGCGTAAACTCTGGTAGATCGCCGGTCGTCCGGCGCCAGGTGATGCAGCAAGGAGGCCGGCGCATGGCGAAGATTGAGTGCCTACATTGCTTGACAACGCAGGAGGCGATGGATGCGGCCCCAGTCGGCGGCTCACTTGGCGAGCTGCTGCTCCGTCACACATGCCGCAGTTGCTGGCAGCTCTGGGTCGACCAGCAGTTGCTGATCATCAACCATTACGGTCTGCAGCTTGCCGATCCAGAGGATCGTAGACAACTCACGTCAACGATGAAGGAGTTTCTCAACCTGCCCGAACCACCGGGCAACAAGGCTTGACTCCACGAGCCTCATTTGTGTTTCCGGGCAGGCTTTGAAGGAACCGACGCTGGTGGGGCAATCGACATAACCGGCTCCAGAAACGCGTGCTTTGAGGCGTAGTTGAGCGTGACCTTGAAGTGGCTTAAAAAGTTCACTCCAAGGACTGCGGACGTTTTGTCGAAACCGGCCGGCGCATCTACCGAGAGGAAGCCTACCATAACCTTATGGACGACTGCCTTTCCCATCGAAATGGAGGGGACGACCGCGAAACCAACCTTCGCCAACCTGCCGCCTACGCCCGAGATAGCCGTAACGGTTGCCGGTTTGAGCTTGAGTTGCGCTGCAACCGCAACGGGTATCAATGTGCCCGGGCAGCCCGTATCGAGCAAAGCCTGAACGGTAGCCTTACCGACCTGAATCTTCACAAACGGACGCCCGTCGCGCATGAATAACGGTACAGCGATCGATGCGGCCGGCGGTTTGGTCTTGATAGACATGAGGACCAATGCCGCTTCAGGGTAATCTACAGTGACCTGAAATGCCGACAGAAACGGTGTTCCCAGCCATCCACTGGGCGCCTGTGGCGCCCCGGAAGCGCTGACCAGCGATGACACGTCGATGAGGGCTGGCGTAAGATTGCTGAGCGCAACGGATCCCACGTGGAGCGATGCCAATTTGGCCTGCATCGCGTCGGTTGTGGTCTGAAAGACGCTCAATCGAACCCGGGTAGCCACCGCCTGAAGGCTTTGCGACTTGTATACTGCCGGGCTGATGGTAATGGCGTTAAGACCGCTATCAATGGCGAACGTAGCGAACGCCTTTTGGTTGATAAAGCAGTCGACAACGGGTATGCCCTGCCAGTAGCGAATCGGCACCACAGCCGGCAACTGCACCGAGGCTGGGATTGGGAGCGGGGCAGGCTGGATTGGGAGTACCTGTCTGGTGGTGGAAGCACCCAAACCGATAACTGTGGCTGCCATAACGGCGCGTAAGCAACTAATCCGATTCATTTGTTGCAAGCTCGATGCGCTCTTGCAGCGCGTCCATCGCGAGCAGGTAGCCATGCGCTCCCAGGCCGCTGATCTGGCCAACGGCGGCGGGCGCTGTAACGGACCGACTCCGAAACTCCTCGCGAGCGTGGATATTGGAGAGGTGCACTTCCACAACCGGCAAACCTACGGCCGCCAGCGCGTCACGGATAGCGTAGGAATAGTGCGTGTAAGCCCCGGGATTGATTACGATTCCATCGGCCCAGTTGCGCGCTTCGTGAATCGTTTCGATGATATGCCCTTCATCGTTATGCTGGCACACTCGAACGGTGATGTGCCGTAGTTCGGCGTGCGCCTTGATGCGGGCATCGATGTCGGTGAGCGACTGGCTGCCGTAAATGGTCGGCTCGCGTGTTCCGAGAAGATTGAGGCTCGGCCCGTGGATGACGCTGATGCGTACTTGCCGGTTCACGACTTGGACGAGGCCTCTGGCGTTCCGGCATCATGATCTTCCGGGTTGGCATTCGGGTCGCGGAGAACCGCCTCCTCCACCAGCAAAACCGGCACGCCATTATTGACGGGGAAGGCATATCTGCCGCATGCGCATACCAGCACACCGGCTTCCTTATCGAGATGTACGGAGCGCCTCTGCGGACACGCTGGGCAAGCGAGCAGGTCCAGAAACCATTGCTCCAATACCTGGGGTGGCGGATCGGTGTTATTCATCTTGACAGGGCACCACGGCAGCACAGATTAGATGAACAGAATACCTGCAACCGAAGTGCCGGCGCGCCAGCCTAACTTGCGGTTACATCTTTGTATGCCTGGATGGTTCGAGCCGCCGTTGAGCGCCACGTAAAGCGTGCTGCGCGTGGTGGGCCAAGCGCGGCAAGACTCTCCCTCAGAGCCGGATCGGTCATCATGCGCACAAGAGCCGATTGGAACTGCTGCTGTTCGAGCGGTGCGATTAAGGCCGCATCGCCCACAACCTCCGGCATAGCGGGTCGGTCGCTCACCAGCACCGGCGTACCGCATGCCATCGCCTCCAGGGGAGGCAGACCAAAACCCTCGTACATCGCTGGATGGCAGTAGAAGAGGGATGCCGCGTAGAGTGCAGGGAGGTCCCCATCGGGTACATAACCCAGGAGACGCAGCCATGCGGGATCTGCTCCATTGTTCGCAGAGCGAGCCCGGTCCACGATCTCCTCCGCCGAGCCGCCCCACCCCGGCTTGCCGGCGATCACCAAATCCATCCCGCCAGCCGCCGACTGACGGGCCACCGCAAACGCCTCTGCAAGAAAAGCAAGATTCTTGCGTGGCTGCAGCACGCCGACTGAGAATACGAACGGTGCATCAAGGCCGTACGTGGCACGGACCTGGCTGAGGCTCTCTGCAAATTTATCGCGCGGATTCAGAAACTCTTCGGGCAAGCCGAGCGGAGTAGCGATAACCAGCCCTGGGTCCAAATCATACAGTCTCAGGATGTCGCGGCGCGAGCTTTCGGAAACGGTAATCACCCGGGCGGCTCGGCGCATCGAGGCGGCTGCGAACATGTTGAGCAGCAAGCGATCGTACGGGCGGTACCACTGCGGATAGAGACGGAATGAGACATCGTGAACCGTGGTGACGACGGGACACGGAATCCGAGGAGGAACGTTGTACTGCACGTGGAGGACGTCCGGCGGCTTCGCCTGTATCGCTCTCGGCAGGACGAGTAGCGACCAGACGCGATCATTGGCGGCCGGAAGCGAAATGAACTCGGCTTGCCCCAGCCATGCTGCCTCCGCAGCATCGACCGGAATACGGGTGTAGACAGTAAGCTTCGGCGGATCCGGCGCGCTCAGCATCGCGCGGATCAGGTTCCGCCAGTAGGTCCTGTCACCCGTATAGCGACCCGTGATGGCTCGGCCATCCACAGCGACATTCACTGCAGGGATGCTCGCTGTCGCCGAGGCGATGCAGCCACAATCTGCGCGTAGAGAGCGGCCAAGCGAGATGCCATAGCCGCGTAGCTGTTGCGGTCTGCGTAGGATGCGCAGGCTGCCGTAAGCCCGGCCCGGCGGGCGGGAGAGCCGATCAACTCGCGAAGTTCCTCGGCGAATCTGGGCGTACTATCTAGAGCAGCCAGCGCCACACAGGGATCACCATCTGCCGCGATTTCCCGGTGCGGAGGTATGTTGCTGGCGAGGATCGGCCGGCGATACGCGATAAGGCTGGCTAGCGAGCCGGAGCCGGACATCTCGACATACGGTGCGATAGCTACGTCGGTTGCGGCCATGGCAAACGGCACATCCGACGGCTGAAGGTAACCCGTGATGTGAACGCGGGCCGACATGCCCTCGGCCAGTATGCGGGCACGAAGCTTCGCGCCGGTATCCGTATGGTCGTCTGGATGATCGCCGCCGGCGAAGAGTAGGTCGACATCGGGCGGCAGAAGTGGCAACATATCGAGGGCCAGATTGTGACCCTTTCGCGCCGTAACGAATCCGAAGATTGTCACGGTGTGCTCGTTGGTGAGACCGAACCGCTCGCGCCCCGCCGCCCGGTCGGGTAACGGCTGAGGTTCCGGAACGGGATGTCGCATCACGTGCAGCCGCGACGGCTCAACGCCAATCGACTCCAGGCGTGTGCGATCCAGGAGCGTATGCACTACGATGGCGCGAATCTTATGATGGCAAAAGTTGCGCCGGTTGGCGACGGTCAGCGCCAGTCGGCGCAGCTTGCTGCCGGTCGGTGATACCACTTCGTGGGCCGTAACTACCAACGGCTTGCGCGCGGCGCCATAAACTGCGCCGATATGGCTTCGCAGCGGAGAGACTCCGCCGAACAGAAAGTACTGGTGCTGGATGTGAATCAGATCCGCCGACGCAGCGGCGGCCAGCGACCGGATATAGGCCGTGCCGTCTACTGCGCGATGCAGCAGTGCGCTGCCAATGCCGATTCGCCGGATCTCCGGTATCGGCGCACGAAGGACTGCGGGCGCGTCGGGCAGCCTCTCAAACGCACTCAACAGGTGCTCCGTATAATCCCGTACACCACACTGCAGTCGGTCCGGCAACATCATTGCCACCCGCAGCCGTGCGGGGTCGGTCACGGTGATTCAGTCCGTACCGGGCGACCGTGGACGGCTATCCAATCCAATGTTGCCTCCATTGGGAGGACCCCGGATGTGGCGCCGTTTCCCATTACCGAAAGCGCGCCTACCGCATTGGCGAACTCTGCTGCCGCGAATGGATCCCAGCGGCGTGCGAGGCACGCCAGGAAGCCGGCAACCCAGGCATCACCTGCTCCCAGCGTATCCGACACGGGTACCGACCATGCCTTCACGGTAACATGTCGTCCCCCCTCGAGCAACAGGTAGCATCCCTCGGCGCCTAGCTTTATACCAACGTTGCGTGCACCCAGGCTCTGCAGGCGGCATGCAATTTCGGGCACCGAGGTAATGCCATTGACCATGTGGCTCGCCTCCTCGTAGCTGGGCAGCAGGTAGTCTACGTAAGGTAGGCACGGCGCAAGACGTGACATCCAGTCACCAGCCGGATCCCAAACGACGTCCAGAGAGGTGGTGACGCCCGCCGCCCGAGCGCGGTGCAGCAAATCTGCCATTGGCTCGCCGTCGATGCCGGGCATCACCAGGGCGCCGCCGATGTTCAGGAAGCGCGTGTTGAGCAGGCGTTCACAATCCAGTCGTGACGCGGAAACGGTGCCGCTTGCCCCGACATCGTGAAGAAAGCTGCGCTCGCCATCCGGCGCGACCAACACTACGGTGCTGGCTGTCCGCGAGGCGACATCCACCACCACATCATCCGTTTCGACACCACTCTCGCGCAAACGGTGGAGGAGGAACTCGCCAAAGCCGTCTCCACCAACACATCCCGCCGCGGCGCAAGATACTCCGAGCTTGGCAAGCGCAATCGCCGTGTTGGCCGCATTACCGCCGGTCTGCAGTTCAATTCGCTCCAACATCGCCAGCTTGCCACGGCCGGGCAATCCCTCTACCGGCCGCGCCACCACGTCGGCAACCAGGATACCAAGACAGGTAACGTCGCGCAACGGCTACACCTCCCGCCCAGTTCCATGACTGGGCCCGGAGCGGTCGTCCAGCTGATAGGCTCGGGAATCCGGCGGAGGCTCACCCGTATCAAAGGCGGCGAGTACGCCGTATCGAACAAGTTGGGCACGCGCACCCTGGCAGCTGCAGATTGCCAACAGCGGTATGGCGCAAATCATCATCGGCAACACTGAGACCAGCATTATCGCAAACACGATCAGCGACATCCCCATGAGCTCGGCGGCAAACATGGGATCACCGATTGTGAGGAAAAAGGAACGCTTCAATGCCGCTCCGGCGCCTCGCCTGGCCTGGTGACCCGGGTCGTCCAGCGCGCCCAGCTCCTGCGCCGCAATCAGCGGGTACTGGTAAGCACCCATCATCAGCCAGAAAATGGTGATGTACAGGCAAACCATGGCGCCGAGCTGCCCGGCAAGTCCGAGATGACCGTAGAACCGAAAGTTTATGCCGATCAGGAATACGAACGCGAGGTGCAATATGCTGAGCATAAGTGACGCACGCCAGAGCCGGGCCGCGTTACGAAACAGATCTCCCCACGCTACCTCTTCGCGAGCGCAAATCTGCCACGCAACGCCAAATGTGCCACCGACCAGGAGCATCAGTACGCTCCAGAGAACCACGACCAGCGCGCCCCTCATGCCCCACGCCTGCGGCGGCAAAACGTCCCAAATGGAACCAATCGCCAGGATGATGGCCGCGATGGTAACGCTGATCGCCACTACAAGCCCGATGTGATCCCAGGTTAGGCCAAAAGCGGTGCGCATCTCGCGGAGAAACCGCGCGGGAGGCGGCCGATCCGTGACTTCAGATCGGTCCGGCTGCGGAGCTTGTTGGTCGTCAGCGCGCCGATTGTCGGGCGTCTTGAGCATAGCGTTGGCGAAACGTGGGTGGAGCAGCCGATTGAAGGAATAACGCGGCCTTAGACACAATACCCGAACCACATCCGTAACCGCTTGGCTACAAAATGGCATTCGCCCCGCTGCATACTCTCCTGACTTGGCTGGCTGCCGCCGTCGTGCTGCTTTGCGGCTGGGTAGTATGTGGATTCGCGCGATGGACTGCTGGGCGTTTGCCGGTTCGCTGGAGGAGGCTGCTGGTTGGAGCGGCCGGGTACGTCGTGTTGGTGCTCTTCGCCGTGGTGTTTGTTACCCCGTTCCTTTGGATGCTGGTCACCTCGGTAAAGGTTGATACCCAGATATTCAGCAACCACGTGCAATGGCTCCCAACGGTGCCAACGGTTCGCGAAACTGTGGTTGATAGCAACGGAATCCGCAAAACGAGCTACGTGCCGGTAGTCGTTTTGCACATCGGCATACAGACGCGGCGAGTGGCGCTGCTGGCAGACCTGGAACACGGGCAGAGCCGTGTCAGGGAACTTGGCGCAAACGCGCAAATTGAGGTCGTCCCAACTGCCAACATTACGCCGGTGCGCCGTGTTGAGCCGCAATGGCACAACTATCCCGACGCGCTCCGTTCGTTTCCGTTCTGGCTCTACACCGCCAATACGCTGCTGATCTGCGTGCTAACGATGGCGGGTACCGTGATCTCTGCAGCCTTGCCGGCGTACGGTTTCGCCCGGGTGCGGTGGCGTGGACGCGACACACTTTTCTTCATCCTGCTGGCCACCATCATGCTGCCTCCGCAGGTCACCATGCTGCCTGTGTTTCTTATCTTCCGAAGACTGCACTGGACAGGCACATTTCTGCCGCTGATTGTGCCGGCGTTCTTCGGCCCGGCGTTCTACATTTTCCTGCTGCGGCAGTTCTTCAGAACGCTTCCGCAGGAACTGTCGGACGCGGCGCGAATTGATGGGTGCTCGGAGGTAGGAATTCTGGCGCGAGTTATCGCACCGATATCCAAACCAGCTTTAGCCACTGTAGCGCTTCTAGCCTTCACCAGCGCATGGATGGACTTCAGTGGACCGCTGATTTACCTGCATGACGAACGAACCTATACGCTGGCTGTTGGCCTTCTGGCGTTTCTTGGCCGACACGGCGGCGAGTGGGCGCTCCTGATGGCAGCCAGTACCGTCATCACATTGCCGATGCTGGTGATCTTCTTCTTCGCTCAGAAGACCTACATCCAGGGAATAGCGCTTACCGGCATGAAGGGCTGATCTACCCGGACGAGCTTTTGCCCGGCTTACGGGGCGCACTGGCGGATTCTGGCCTGGAAGATACCGGCGCTACTACCCGTGCGCGGGCCAGCGTGCGCTCAGCATCGTCCTGCGGGCCCTTGCGAATTCCCGGGATGCCAAATCTGCGGACGATGCGGTCCAACAGCCGGTCTCGATCGACTGGCATCATGCTCTTCTCACCTCCACAACGCGCGATATCTGCCGTACGGCAAGATTACCGCGCAGGTTTCGCGGATTGTGCGCTTATGGACCAGCCGGTGACTCCATCGGCTATACTATCGATTCTGCGACGATCAGGCCTGGAGGAGGATCCCGAGCGTGAATACGTGGAAGCGGACGGTTGGCTGCGGCGAGTTGACGGTTACCGATGTCGACGCCACCGTTCGATTGAATGGTTGGGTAAATCGTCGGCGCGATTTCGGCGACCTGGTGTTCATCGACGTCCGTGACCGGACCGGACTGGTGCAGGTTGTAGCCGACGCTTCCGTCTCCCGTGACGTGCTCGAGCAGGCCGGCGCCCTTGGACGTGAGTATGTGGTTGCCGTTGAAGGAGCCGTGCGCTTACGCCGGCCCGGAACGGCGAATGCAGCCATGGCGACTGGTGAGATCGAGGTTGCTGCAGCGCGCATCGACGTGCTGAACGCCAGTGAACAACTGCCATTCGGAGTTGCCGATGACGAGTTTCAGGCATCTGCAGATGAAACGCTGCGCGTTCAGTACCGATACCTGGATCTGCGAAGGCCCGACATGTACCGCCGCTTGAAGTTGCGACACCAGGCCGTGAAGTACATCCGGGACTTCCTGGACGGTCACGGCTTCCTTGAAGTGGAAACACCGCTGTTTACCAAGAGTACTCCGGAGGGTGCGCGCGACTATCTGGTGCCGTATCGCCTGAATCCCGGCATGTTTTACGCCCTGCCACAATCGCCTCAGCAGTACAAGCAGCTTCTCATGGTCGGCGGAGTAGAGCGGTACTTCCAGATTGCGCGATGTTTCCGGGATGAAGCCCAACGGGCGGACCGGCAGCCGGAGTTTACACAACTCGATCTGGAAATGTCGTTCATCGAGCAGGAAGATGTGCTCTCATTAATCGAGGAGCTGCACATCGGCCTGGTCAGGGCAATGAGCGGCAAAAGCATGCTCACGCCTTTCCCGCGATTCACCTACGACGAGGCAATGGACCTGTATGGCACCGACAAGCCGGACATCCGCTTCGGTCTGGAGGTTGTTCGGCTGAACGGGATCGCGGCCCGATGTGACTTTGGCGTGTTTCGCTCAGCGGTCGATGCCGGAGGCGGCGTAGCCGCAGTCCGATACCCGGGTGGCAGTGCTCTCAGTCGCCGCGAGGTGGATGAGCTTGGCGCGATGGCGAGGGAGGCCGGCGCCGGCGGATTGGCCACTATTGCCGTAACGGAGTTGAGCGCGGCGCACGTAAAGTCTGCTCTGTCGCGCTACTTTGATGCGACGGAAATGGAGGCCATCCTCACCGCATGCCATGCCGAGCAGGGCGACCTGTTGTGCCTTGTCGCAGACGCCGAGCCGGATACGGTGAATGTCGCAATTTCAAGACTGCGCCTGGAGATTGGCCGCCGACTGAATCTTCGATCACCGGACATGCTCTGCTTTTGCTGGATCACCGACTTCCCTCTGGTGAAGTGGGACGAAGCGAACGAGCGTTGGGACTCGGAACACCATCCGTTTACGATGCCGCACGAACAGGATCTGCCGAAGTTTGATACCGACCCGGCCGCAATCCGGGCTCATTGCTACGACCTGGTGTGCAACGGGCAGGAGAGCGGATCAGGCAGCATCCGGATCCACCGGGCCGATATTCAGGAGCGGGTCTTTGACCTGTTGGGCATCTCGCGGGAACGCCAGCAGGAGCGCTTCGGCCACATCCTCAAGGCATTCTCGTACGGTGCTCCACCTCACGGCGGTATCGCTACAGGCATTGATCGGCTAATCATGAACCTGCTCGGTGAGGCAAACATTCGGGAAGTAATCGCGTTTCCTAAGACCGGCATGGGATATGATCCCCTGATGGACTCGCCGTCGCGCGTGGATCAAGAGCAGCTCGACGAACTCGGTCTGGCTGTCAAACGGCAGAAGCAATAATCGCGGCGTCCTGCCGACCACAAATGCGGGAGATTGCTGATAGAAGCGGGAGCCTTGCGCGTGCGCAGGTGCAGCTATGCCGCAGCCGGCACGCCCAACAATCGCGCAGAAGCCGGCACAAGCAGATCCGGCGCAAAACCGGCCAGGCTACAAGGCTTCGTCGCCCTCGTCACCAGTTCGGATGCGTACCGCGCGCTCTACATCCGATATAAAGATTTTGCCATCACCCACCTCGCCTGTGGCCGCGGCCGCGAGCGCAACTGCCAGCGCATCTTCGACATTTGCATCGGCAACGACCATTTCGACCTTCACTTTAGGAAGCAAGTTGACGACATAGGTATTGCCGCGATACTTTTCGGTCCGTCCGCGCTGGTGGCCGAAGCCACGAACGTCGGTCACCGTCATACCCACGATGCCGATGTCGGCCAGCGCCTGTTTCACATCCTCAAGCTTGATCGGCCGGATTACACACTCAATCTTCTTCATGGCGCTCTCCCGGCCGGTTAGAAGTCTGTTCCTTGAGCCGCTGGAGAACAGCAGCCCCGATGGCGCGAGTACCTACGGAGCACTCTCCCGGCGCGGCAATATCCGCCGTGCGGCAGCCGGCTGTGAGCGCGGCATCCACGGCCGCCTCAATGGCGACGGCCGCAGGTTCGCAGTCCAGCGAATACCGGAACATAAGCGCTACTGAGAGGATAGCAGCCAACGGATTTGCCACGTCGCGGCCGGCAATGTCGGGCGCTGAGCCATGTGCCGGTTCAAACAACCCCCGCCGGTGTCCGGCCGGGCCGAAGTCGCTGCCCAGACTGGCCGAAGCCAGCATCCCAAGGCTGCCGGTAAGCATCGCCGCTTCATCGCTCAGGATATCTCCAAACATGTTTTCGGTCACGATCACGTCAAACTGCGCGGGATTTCGGATCAACTGCATGGCAGCGTTATCAACCAGCATGTGACTGAGTTCTAGATCCGGATACCGGCTCAAGCCCATCCCGGTCACGGTCTCCCGCCACAGCCGTGATGTCTCCAGGACATTTGCCTTGTCCACGCTGCACATGCGCCCACGCCGGCTTGCGGCGGCACGAAATCCTGTTTCTGCGATCCGCTCAATCTCGGCGCGCGAGTACACGCATGTATCCACTGCGAATTCGCCGGTAGGATCGCGGTGCCTTGGCTGACCGAAATAGATCCCGCCCGTCAGTTCCCGGACGACCATCAGATCGACGTCGGGATCCTCCAGCGCGCGACGCAACGGCGAGCTGCCACGCAGCGCAGCGTGCACGCGTACGGGCCGAAGATTGGCGTACAGGCCGAGTTCCTTCCGGATTGGCAGCAGCGCACCGGATTCAGGCCTCTTGGTCGCGGGCTGTATCGCGTCCCACTTCGGGCCTCCGACAGCCCCGAGGAGCACCGCGTCCGAGGCCCTGCAGAGCGCTCGTGTGGCCTCAGGCAGCGGCTCGCCGATCGCATCCAGCGCGGCTCCGCCAATCAGCGCATGCTCGATATCGAGAGAGACGCCATGCAGTTCGGCTGCGGCTGCCGCAACCAGCTCAGCTTGAAGCAGAATCTCCGGTCCGACACCGTCACCAGCCAGAACAGCGATACGGAATCCAGTCATGCTTCTTGCTGTTCCGTTCCGCACCGGCTCAATTGCATCAGGTGCAGCACGGTTTCGAAAGCCTGTGCCCGCCAGAAGCCGACTGCGGCCGGGTTGGACGCAGCGGCACACAACTGAACGGTAGCTCCCTGCTTCAGCGAGAAATCACGTAGCAGTGCCCGGACCAGGTTACCAGCAACTCCGCGGCGGCGCCATTCCGGCGTCACGTACAGGTCGGCTATCCAGGCCTCGTTACCGGTGAACATGAATGGCGACGGTACGCGCGTGGACCCGGCAACAAATCCAAGAAGTGTGGTCGCCAACGGCTCCTCGGCGACCCAGACGTGCCAGTCGCGTCCAGTCAGCAGGCGCCTTGCGTGCTCCAGGTGCAGCCTTGTGCCCGGCGGCACCCCCGGCAGCCGCCGATCAAGTTCGTGGTGCTCGTTCATCAACCGCAGCCAGAGTGCGGCAACCTGCTCAGCATCGCGCACTCCGGCGCGGCGAACCGTTGGTACGGGGAGTGCGTCTGTGGGCAAAGTCATCCTTCCTGCGGCGAACCCAAATGAACCGATCCGAGCACAGGATTCTACCGTATTCGCCCGCTGCCAGGCACGTGGCTATGGCAGCGCCGGACCATCAAGGCTTCGGAACCAGACGCGCGCGGAGGTTACCGTATTCCGGGTGGGAGCCACGATACGGAACGGCACAGATGCGCCCGCCGGCATTGTGGTATCAGTGGCAACCGCAGCTTGCGACGACAGGAGCCGGCCGCTGCGGTCAACGAGGCTCACTGCCGCCTCCAATCCGGTCAGCGCCCGGCCGCTGGTGTTGCGAACCGAACCCGTCACGACCAGGAACCCGGGATGAGGCGCAACGTGAACTGCGCTCGCTTGCACAGCGCGATTCGAAAGGACGGCCACAGGCATCCGATGCGCCGCGGGGCTAACAAGGAACCATCCGGCCAGCGCCGCGAGCAGCGCAGCGATGCCCAGTGCAGTTTGAAGTGCGCGCCGTCGTGATGCGCCACGCGGATCGCCAGTTACCAGCCGGAGTTCGGGCTGCCCGTCCGGGCAGGCGGTTGACTTCGGAAGGCTGAACGCAGTTGCGTAGGAACGTGTCATTGGAGTTACCCCTGGTGGATATACGTATCGGCGTCATAAATCAACGCCTGTTTGTCTACTATCCCGTCGGGAGTGAACCCGGAAGCAACATCACAATTCTGCCCGAAATCGTTAGAAATCGGTTGTGGGCGGCCGCGTACGCGGGCTAATGCGGGTGCGAGGGCACTGCCGGAACTGCGGCGGCCGGTGTCGCAGCGCGGCCGTTTGGAGCGCGCGTCGCCTTCTCTCTAGCGATATTCCGCGGCTCAAGTGCGCGACGCAATACATCGCTCACGTCATCCACAAACTCGATATCAATCGCCTCACGAACCGGCTCGGGTACTTCCTCCATCACGTCCTTTCGATTACGATCCGGCAAAAGGAGCGTGGTGATGCCGGCTCGGTGCGCACCAAGGACCTTATCTTTGATGCCGCCGACCGGCAGCACACGGCCCGAAAGCGTTACCTCACCCGTCATGGCCAACAGTGGTCGCACACGACGGCCACTGAAGAGCGACGCCAACGCCGTGGTCATGGTAATGCCGGCGGATGGTCCGTCTTTAGGTATTGCGCCAGCCGGAACGTGGATGTGGATATCGTGCGTCTCGTAGAAGTCGGACGGAGAGCCGATCTCCTCGGCGTGTCCGCGGACATACGACAGGGCTGCCTGTGCCGACTCGCGCATCACATCGCCCAGCTGCCCGGTAATCGTAAGCACACTCGGCCGGGACGCCGGCGCCGGCGTGGCGGCTGCCTCGATAAATATAATATCGCCCCCCATCGGCGTCCAGACCAGACCGGTGGCCACACCCGGCCGTTCCACTCGCTTCATGGCTTCTTCACTCTCGAAGCGAGCCGCCCCTAGGTACCGGCCAACCACCTCAGTTGTCACGCGGAGGTGGTCGCGGGTGCCCTCCGCAAACTGCCGCGTTGCCTTACGGCAAATCGCCGCTATCTCTCGCTCCAGGTTGCGCACACCGGCTTCACGCGTGTAGCCACGGATGATCAGGCGGATTGCGGGCGCCAGGAAGCTGATTCTACCGGCGATACCATGTTCGGCCACCTGTTTGGGAACCAGGTGCCGCTTGGCGATGGCAAGCTTTTCCTCTTCGGTATAGCCAGAGATCTCGATCACTTCCATCCGGTCGCGGAGCGGCGGCAGAATGGTGTCCAGCACATTAGCTGTTGTTACAAACAGTACGTTGCTAAGATCGAACGGCACGTCCAGGTAGTGGTCTCGAAACGCGTTATTCTGCTCCGGGTCGAGAACCTCCAGCAATGCGCTGGATGGGTCCCCGCGAAAATCAGCCTGAACCTTGTCGATCTCATCGAGCATGAATACCGGGTTGTTGGTTTCCGCGCGCTTTATGCCCTGGATGATCTGACCCGGCAGCGCGCCGATATACGTGCGCCGATGCCCGCGCACTTCTGCTTCATCGCGCACCCCACCGAGCGATATCCGGACAAACTTACGATGGATCGCCCGCGCTATCGACTTGCCGAGCGACGTTTTGCCCACGCCGGGAGGCCCGACAAAACAGAGGATCGGTTGACGTGCCGATTCACTGGGGTTGAATTTGCGCACAGAGAGATACTCGAGAATCCGCTCTTTGACTTTGTCGAGCCCGTAATGGTCGCTATCCAGCACCTTTTTTACCGCGGCAATGTCGAGATTGTCCTTGCTGCTAACCTTCCATGGCAGCGAGACCATCCAGTCCAGATAGGTGCGCGCAACGTGATATTCGGGTGCGGCGGGGTTCATGCGCAAGAGGCGATCCAGCTCTCGATCGGCCTCTTTGCGCGCCTCTTCCGGCATACCGGCGCTGGCGATCTTTTCGCGGAGTTCGTCGGCATCTTGTGTTCTGTCGTCGCCCTCGCCCAGCTCCTTCTGGATCTGCCGCAACTGTTCGCGCAGGTAGTACTCGCGCTGGGTTTTACCAAGTTCCTGAGCCACCTCGCTCTGCAGGCGGCTTCCGACTTCGAGCACCTGAACCTCGCGCGCCAGAAGCTGGAGCAGTCGCGTCATGCGCGGTTTCAGCTCAATCGCCTCGAGAATCTCCTGACGTTCCGAGAAGGTCAGGCGTGGCATCTGGGCCGCGATGAGATCGGTGAGGACGTTTGGTTCCTGAACGTTGTTAGGCAGGTTCTGGAGTTCATCCGGCAGATCGGGTGAGAGTTGAACAACCCGTGCGAACTGTTGGCCGATAGCGCGTGTGAGCGCCTCAACGTCCAGCTTGTCCTCTTCGTTGATTTCCGGTTCGGCGATCGGCTCGATCTTGACCCGCAGATAGGGCGTGGTTTGCACCGCCTCCAGTATGCGGATTCGCTGTATCCCTTGAACGATCAAGCGGATGCCATCGGCAACTTGCGCCATCATTCGGATAGCGACGATGCATCCGATACCGTACACATCCTCCATCGTCGGATCCTCGATGGCAGGATCCTTCTTGCACACGACACCGATCAGGCGGTTGCCGTCGACCACCGATTCGTTGACAAGTTTTATCGAATTCTCACGGCCAACGCCGAGTGGCGCTACGAGGACCGGAAAAATCACAACCTCGCGGAGCGGCAGCAGATTGACCACATCGGGTAAAGGCGTCCGAACGCCGCCCTCAGATGCTGCCTCGGGAGTTGATATGCTGCTATCGTGATGTTCCAGTATCTCTGTAAGGTTTTTGGGTTCCATTCGTCCTCGCAATCGCGGATCACTAAATCGGCGCAAGTCAGGGTCGTGACTGCGCGATGAGCCGGTCAGCTGTCGCCGTCAACTTCAATCACGCGCGCACGCCCGCCGGTGGGCTCTCGCTTTCGCAGGGTGACTTGCAGGAATCCATCGCGATAGATCGCCCGGATTTGGTCCCGATCGATCCTGACTTCGGAAGGCAAGGGTATCTCCCGTTGAAACGGGCCGTAGTAGACCTCCAACTGAAAGCAGCGTGTCCGGTCGTGTCGTTCTTCATCCGGTTCGGTTCGTTCGCCAGAGATGAGGAGGTGCCGGTCATCACCGGAAAGCGTGATGTTCAGGTGCTCCGTACGCACGCCGGCAAGCTCTACCTTGAGTACCAGCGCCTCATTGGTCTCGTACATGTCGACGCACGGTTGAAATCTTATCGCGCGCATGGCTTCCTGTGCCGTGTGCCGCATATCGGATTCGAGCTGCAGAAACACGTCCAGCGGCGACAATCGTCTGCCTGTCATTTCACTTCTCCTTCCCTGGTGACGGTTTGCCATGGCGTTCAGCCCGATTTAGCCCACGCAAACCCGACGCGTCGTTGGGAAAAACCTTCAGAAAGCGCTCCCATGCACTGTGTGCCGCACGCCAGCGGCCCTCACGCTCAAACACCAGCGCCCATGCCATCCACGTTTGCCGATCTGTCGGGTCCAGCTGCCGTGCAATCCGGTAGTGCTGCTCCGCCAATGCATATTGACGATTCAGGAGGCAAGTTTGCGCCAGAAGCACCTCGTAGCGTTTGCGGTCTGCGGGCGCCACCTGCTCTCCGACCTCCAGCGTTTTCATGGCGTCTGCCGGGTCACCAGCATTGTCGTACAGGTCTGCCAACGCTTCGCGGGCAGCAAAGTAGCCGGGCTTAAGCGCTACCGCCTTCTTCATCTCCGTAAGTGCGCGGTTCTCGTGCCCGTCTTCTTGAAGTTCGTCACCTAGATTGAACGCATGCACTGCCGAATAGTCCACCGATCTTGGCAGTGCAAACCGAATCGCCATCGCCACGGCCAATACTGCCACGACCGCGGCGACAACAAACCGGCGCCGCCCATTTCGCGAGGGCTCGGTTACGTCGCCCGGATTGTTCGAGAGCATAGGCTGGAAACTACGATCGGCTGCAGCTTACACAGCACACGCATCGAATGCCTGCTGCATCGCCGCCCGGATGTCGCCTTCCGGTACCAACTCCTGCCCGATATACCCGGTATAACCCGTCTCAGCAATAGCCTTGCTGATTCCCCTGTAGTTCAGTTCCTGTGTATCGTCCAGTTCGTGGCGCCCCGGGTTACCCGCGGTGTGATAGTGGCCGATCCACTGCGCATTGTCGCGAATTGTTCGGATGACGTCGCCTTCCATGATCTGCATGTGGTAGATGTCATAGAGAAGCTTGACGGATGGTGAGTTGACCAAACGGCACACCTCTACCCCCCATGACGTGTGATCGCACTGGTAGTCCGGGTGGTTCACTTTGCTGTTCAGCAGTTCCAGCGTGAGCACTACTCCCGCCGACTCGGCCGCGCGAGCCACGCGTGCCAGGCCTTCGGCGGTAACGTCCAGGCCCTCCGAATCGGAGATTCCATCGCGGTTGCCGCTGAACACAATCATAACCGGCACCCCCCACTCGCCGGCGATCACCAGGTTATCGTTTATTTCCCGCTCGATCCGATCATGGTTTTCGGCGCGGTTCAAGCCATTGGTCAGGGTTCCGTGGCCACCCATCGTGGCAATGGCCAGACCGGCGTCGCGCACCATTGCCCACGACTCGCGCGGGATCATCTCCACGCCGTGGTAGCCAATTCGCTTCGCATCGCGCAGCAGGCTAACTGGATCGTTTCCATCTCGGTGGAAGCACCACCATGCAAACGATTGTTTCAATTTTGAATACTCCTTTCATTCAGCCACGGCAATTGCGCCTCACAATTCCTCACTTCAGATCGGCGCTCCTTCATCCGCACGGCGGTCGTGGTGCGTTCGCACAATTGCCGCTGCACGGGTTGACATGCCGCGCAGCGAGCAATATAATGACTGCGTTCAACACGGCGTCGGCAGCCGGGCATTTGTCCGACGGGCCGCCGGAGGCGATTATTGGCCCGTATGATCGGTAACCCGACCCAAACGCGTGGCGTCCAATCGTTTGTTCAGCTGTACCGCTCCAGATTCGCATTAGCGGCTGGGCCACCCACGGCATCCGGCAAAACAGGCAGGGGGTTCTACATGATCAGGCTTCGGCCCGCGTCACCCATTTATCGAGCAGTTGCACCGCTCGCGTTACTCCCGTTGCTCGCGATTCTGGTTGGAACTGCGCGTTCCGCCGCGGCACAGGACGCTGCCATCCAGGCGCCGTTGAGTATCTATTGGCAGTTCACGAGCATTCCAACGCCGAACAATCCGGCGGCCGTCGTCGAAGACGGGAACACCGCCTACCTCGCCGCAGGCGCCCGCGTTTACGCAGTGAACCTTGCAGACGGCTCCGAGAAATGGCGTTATCCTCGGAGCGGCAATCTCCCCTCAACGATTCAAGGGACGCCGGCGATCGCAGATGGAACGTTGTATCTCGCTACCGGCGAAGGCCTCGCAGCGCTCGATACCGCGACGGGTAAACCGGCATGGCCAACGTACCACGTTCGTGGCGGAGCGGCAACCGCACCGCGCGTCGTCGGGAGCGCCGTGTACTTCGCGGGCCAAAATGGATCGTTTTACGGCGTGGATGCTCATTCCGGTCTGTCGCTTGGCGGCGTATGGGATCAGAATGGCCGCATCGGAATCCCGTCCGGCGGTGACCTGGTCGGTGATTTTGACATCGCCAACGGCAGCCTGATCTATATCACGGCCGATCAGGCGATGCACTCCGTCAACATCGGTACCGGTGTTCAGGAGTGGGCGCGCAGGATGGATGCAGATGTTTCCAACGCTCACCTGGTGCTTGGCGGCGAAGTGATGTACGTTGCCGCGCAGAATACGCTCATGCAACTGCGCACGATGAACGGCGACCCGCGATGGACGATTCCTCTTCCGAGCTCGGCCGCAACACCGCCTGCGGTAGGGCCGGACGGCACCGTCTACCTGGTCTGCTCGAACCGGCGCGTCTACGCCATCAACGCGCAAGGGCACGGCGCGTGGAAGGTGTTTCCAAAGTTGCCGTACGACGTTGCAGCGCAGCCGACGGTTGCCGGCGGTCTGGTGATCGTTCCCACGCTCGAAGGCGGCGTATTTGCTCTGGATGCCGCCACCGGAACCCTGAAATGGAACTGCAAGATCGCCCCATCGGGACGCAACGCAACTGCGATCCCAACGGCGGCGAATGCGGTGCGTCGCGCGCTTGTGGCCAACGGAGCGCTGTATGTCTATACGGATGATGGCACGCTTACTTCGTTTCACAGCGGCGATGTTGCCGATGTGGCGCCGCGTGTCAAGCCAGTCGATCCGAAGTCCGGCGATTATCTGAACGGTGAGCCACCATTCCGGGTTGCCGCCACGATCACGGACGGGAGTTCTGGCCTCAATTTCGGAACACTGAGCTTGATGCTCGATTCCGCGCGCATTCCGTTCAAGGGCACGCCCGATGATGCATCCGCGGATAAGCCGGGCTTTACATTTGATCCGGACACGAACACGGTCGAGTTCTTCACCACCCAGACGGACGTTGGGCGATCCAACGCTCTCTCGGACGGACCGCATACAGCAACCGTGAGCGTCACGGATTGGTCCGGCGTCCAAACCGTCAAAACCTGGACATTTGTTGTGGATAACACACTGGCAAAGCGATCCGACACGAACAACAATCAACAGGGTCCCGGCAAGGGACTAGGCGGCAACGGAGGCAACGGTGGCAACGGCGGAGGGGGAGGCGGTGGCTAGGTACTGCACAGGCCACCGGCTTTTGAGCCGCTGTGGCCGCCATCGTGCACTACATGCCCGCTAGCTCCGATACTCCCGCGGAGACGGTCGACGGTACTCAACCTGCTGCGACGGAGTCGAATGCGTCGTTCGCAGAAATGGAAGCCTGGCTGTGGCTCGCCAACGCTCAGCTGCCCGCACGCGCCGCCTCGGAGCTGCTGCGCCAGACATCGTGGGACCCGCTGACTGCTCTGCAAGCCACGGATGAGCAGCTTATCCAGGTTGCGGGGCTGCTTTCCCGCCATGCCGAGCGCCTCCGTGACCGGCAAAACCGGCCTCCGGCGCGGGTTGTGGACTGGGCATTGGCGCATCACTTACAGGTGGTGCCTCAGTGCAGCGGCGCCTACCCGGCGGGACTCCGATCCATCGGTGATGCTCCGGCCGCGCTCTATGTGTTGGGCAATGTCGGTCTTCTAACCTCGCCGGGCCTCGCCATCGTTGGCACTCGCACTCCAACACCATACGGACGCGCCGTAGCCGAGAGGTTTGCCCGCGAGCTAGCGGCGCTGGGCGTTACGATTGTCAGCGGCGCCGCGCACGGTATCGATACGGCGGCACACCGCGCAGCGCTGGATGCCGGGGGTGGGACTACAGCGGTTATCGGATGCGGGCTGGACGTAGCATATCCACGCGAGAATCGCGAGCTACTTCAGCGGATAGCGCGATCCGGGGCACTTGTTTCTGAGTACGGCCTCGGCGCCAAGCCGGACTCGTGGCGATTCCCGCAGCGGAACCGCATTATAAGTGGCCTCTCCGACGGCGTATTGGTTGCGGAGGCTGCGGCGGTCTCAGGCGCGCTTCTTACAGCCCGGCTGGCAGCGGAGCAGGGCCGGGTTGTGCTGGCCGTACCCGGGAATATCGATCGGGCAAGCGCCGTCGGGTGCAATGAACTGATCAAATCCGGCGTCACGGTTGCAACGTGCAAAGAGGATGTGCTGGCCGCGCTTCGGTACTGGCCGGTGAAGGCGCCGGCCTCACCGGCTTCTCAGTTGACGTTTGACGAGGGCGAGCAGAATCCGCCGGCAGCAACGGGATCTGCAGCGGTCCGGATGCCCGACTTACCGACATCACAGGCAGCGGTCTTGGCGGTTCTTTCGCTAGTCCCGCAGCACATCGATACGGTTGCCGAACTGGTGCAGAGGCCGGTTGCCGACACCGCCGTGGAACTTACGATGCTTGAGCTCGCCACATTGGTCGCGCGGCTCCCGGGCAATCTCTTTGTACGCACGTTCTAGCCATCTGAAATCGCCTCAACTCAGAACGCACTCCACGCCAGTCGCTGTACGCAGGCGTGTACCGGGTTCCGCATGCTCATGGCGGACAAAGCCGAGTGCTAGCGCACCACCGGCCCGACTGTCGGCAAAACTAGTGATTCGCCCAACTACGGCTGGCTTGTCTTCCTGCAGAAGTTCCTGGCCAACGAGCGATTCCTCGGCATTCCGCACCGTCAGGCGGCATAGCTTGCGATTCGTATGACCGCGAGCCTGGATGCGCGCCACTATCTCCTGCCCGATGTAACATCCCTTCCGTGCGCTGATATGGGTGTCGTCAAGACCCAATTCAGGCGCTAACACCGCCTCGCCAAACTCCTGGGGCCATCGCGGAATCCCTGCTTCAATCCGGCAAAGCTCCCAATCGCTCAAACTGGCGCTCGGCATTGCCGCTTTCAGCCGAGCGACTAAGGGATGAACGGCAGACGCTGCTGTCACAACGTCAACTCCACCGGATCCGCATCTAGCATGAGTGACGAGCTGTGCGGCTTCGCCTTCACTCAGCGCACTTGCCGCTGCCTCTTCCGCCAGCGGGCCCTGAATACTTACGACCGATAACTTGTCAGCCGGAACACTTAACACCGCGTCTTCCGCGATTAGAAACTGATCCAACCAATTGACGACTGGACGTGCCGCGCCGTCCGGAACGATAAGCACGACGCAGGTATCCGGCGGCTCGGGATCGAGAACGGCTCGCAATTCGGGGCCAGGCAGCACCGTGCACGCCTCGAAACGGGCGTGTCCGGTTGCGTCCAGCAGCAGCGCGCGAACCGGGTAGTTCGGCTTCAGCTCGGCAAGGTCGTTCGAAACGAGGCCCTGCAGCCAGCTGATCGCGTCGGCGCCATGACAGCATACGATCTCCCCACAGGGAATTGGCAGCAGGGCGGCGCCGGATCGGAGCGCGGCCAATGCGTCAGTGGTTGCGCTAGCCGGGGGCACGGTGCGCCAGAGTCACCGAGGCCTGGGCCAGCGGCTTGACCACGATCTCATCCACATTCACGTGTGCCGGCCGGGTTGCCGCCCAAACCACACAATCTGCAACATCGCCGGCAGTAAGCGGCGTCAAGCCGGCGTAGACCTGTGCCGCCCGGGACTTGTCACCGCGAAAGCGCACCTCGCTGAACTCGGTCTCGACCATCCCGGGCACGATTTCCGTAACGCGCACCGGCTTGCCCAGAAGCTCCACGCGGAGCGCCCGGGTAATAGCTCGCACGCCGAACTTCATGGCGTTGTAGCCGGAACCACCTGCGTATACCTCGCGTCCGGCGATACTACCGATGTTGATGACGTGTCCATCGCCAGACTGCTCCAGCCTGGGCAAGAGCTCGCGAGTCATTCGCATCAATCCGAGAACGTTGCTGTCGAACATCTGCTGCCAATCCTCGTCTGTGGCGTCTGAGACACGATCCAACCCCAGTGCTCCGCCGGCGTTATTCACCAGCAGGTTGATGTTAGGAACATGTTCGCAGAACGCCCGAACACTAGCTGCGTCGGCAACATCCAGCGGCCACGCATCACCACCCGCGGTGCGAGCAACCTGGTTCAAGCGCTCGACCCGGCGCGCACCGCAAACCACGTGGAAGCCGGCTGCAGAGAGTGCGCTGACGCAGGCCGCGCCGATTCCGCTGCTGGCGCCAGTTACTACAGCTACCTTTGAATGCGTCATAAAAGAAAAGATACTCTCACGCTGCCGCCAGCTCGGTCACCAGCTGAGTCAGCGTCACAAACCTCGCGCCGCGCTTCTTCAAATAGTCGGCAACATTCCTTAAGTGGGCACCATTGTCTGCACAGTCGGTCATGCCCAGGCACAGCACCGACTGCGTTTGGCGTGAACTGTCGATGATCGGCTTGAGCTTGTCCAGCCCAACGTCCACATAGCCACGCACTTCATCCAATCCCGCGACCGGTACCACCCAGAGTTTGGATGGCCCGGGCTCGTGCACGTGATCGTACGCCGGGTGGTACGGCGACCGTGGTGCGCCCTCGGGTGGGTTGGAGCTGGATCCTGGCGTCGCATCGACCAATATGCCAACGTCCTCAAGCGCCTTCACATCGCCCGCCTGCAGATCGCCTTGCGCGGCTCGAAAAGCGGTGGGTTTGATGGAGTACTGCTTCAGTACATCCTTGCCCAAACGGATGAGATCGCCGCGCTCCACGGTGCTGCCCGCGGTGGCATCAAATGTAAGGTAAAGTCCCAGTTCGTGCCAGGCGGGTATACGATGCAGATACTCCCGATGGTACAGGCTGGCGTTAGTCAGCGGGTCGTGCTCTTGAACGCCGATCAGCCAGGTGAGCGGTATAGCCTCCTGCTCGGCCGCCGACACAATGCTCGAAACGAAACATTTGGATTGGGAGGCACAGGTGCAATCCACAGTGACCGCTACAGTTGTGTCCGACATTCTCCTACCTCCCACCATCTGGATTCGCCAAACATGGGGCGGGTCGCCGTCCGCCGATCACCGCCTCGGTTCGCCCAACCGGCCGTCTAATCCTGCACCGTAGCGCGCTATCCGTTCTTCACGGGGCCAAGGATCGGGGCGTTTATTGCCTGCACGTCGTCGGCCATGGTGCACGTGTAGACTGCCGTTCCGTCCCACGCCGGCGTGGAGAATATGTTGCCCGGGCCGAGATTATACGTCCACTGCAGCCGCCCAGTTGCGGTGCTGACCACAGCAACTTGACCGCGCACTCCCATGATGGCAAAGCTTGTGCCATCTGGCGACAGTGCAGGCGAGGAGTCGTAGATAGTCTGCCCGATTGCGCCCGTCCACAGCGGCGCGCCGGTCACGCGGTTGAATGCGTACACGTTGCCATTGGCGCCAAGGCCCCCAACGACGATCGCCTGGCCGGCAACCACCGGTGATGAGTAGCCCAGCGTGTCGCCGCCCGTTGGCGCCGACGTGGTCCATAGCTCCGCACCCGTGTCTACATTCATGGCATGCAGGTCACCGTCATCTGAACAGACGTATACGGCATCACCGGATACAGCAGGCGAAGAGATTGCCGGCGAAAAGTAAAAAAGCCGGCCGATGTGCCGAGTCCAGGCGATCGTGCCGGTCTGGCAATTCAGTGCGTAAAACGTGTTGTCCCATCCGCCCAGAAAGAAGAGCGTGCCGTTTGTTGCTGCGCGAGATTGAAAGAAGGCTCCAGCGGCTTGGCGCCATCGTAGCGTACCACGCTCCGCATCGAGTCCAATAATCTCGTGATCGCCGCCGATGCAGACCACACCCGCGGCTACGGCTGCCGAGCCAAACACTGGCGCACCCGCGTCGTATTTCCACTTCAAGCGGCCGTTTTGCGCGTGCAACGCATACACAAATCCATCGGTCGAACCGATATAGAGGCTGTCGCCCCTGATGACCGGCGAGCTCAAAACGGCACCTTTGGTGGCAAACACCCAAAGACGGCGTCCGGTTTTGGCATTGAACGCGTATACATGATGATCGTTACTGGAGACGTAGAGAATGCCGTTATCCAGCGTGGGACTTGATTGAATGGCCCCGTCCAGATCGACCGCCCAGCGCCGGTTGGGCTCATTTACATCGCGCTCAACCTCAAAAATCAATTCGTCCTCGAGAGTTATCTGATTGCTGGTGGTAAGGGCAATGTCACATGCGTGTATACCGATCTGCATACCGGCCGTAAGGAATTGGTCACGCCAAACGTTGCGCGCCGACCTGGTAAGCGGCTTCCAGGCGCCATCGTCGATCCGGTACTTGGCCGTCTCGTGGTCGGGTACGTCGGCGATTGCCCGCGGTTCGAGGCGAGCGGCGGGTCTCCGGCGCGCGAGGTAGGGTACATCCGGATCATCCCATGCTGCCTGCAGATGTGACGAGGATTCTCCCGGTGAGATTGGAATATCTGCGATGTGGACGGGCTTGTCAGGCTCTTCCTTTTCGACGCGGTCGATGCGCACAATGAGCGGACTGACACTTACCTGATACCACGAGCCTTGATAGAGGCCGCGCGCCATCAGCGTGAGAATGCCGTTCGTTCGCCATACCAGGTCCTGATGTCCATGGCCGACGAAGATCGCCAGGACGTTGTGACCGGCCAGCGCGTGGTCCACATCAAACTCATTATCGATCATCCGTGTATCGGGTGGATCGCGCCCTATCCAGTGATGCATGAACACAAAGATCGGTGTCGTGCTGCGAACGTGCTTAAGGTCAGCCCGGAGCCAGTCGAGCTCGTGCCGATCCACGTGGCCGAAGTGCTCCAGCATCACGGTGGTATCCAGAATGATAAAGTGGACGCCGTGATAGTCGAAGGACTGGTACAGCCTTCCGAACTGACGCACGAATCCCTGCTTTCCCTCCGGACACCAACGCACGTCATCGTTGCCGGGCGCGGCATAGAAAGCGATGCCGGCCTGCTGCAGGCCGTCAATGCCTTCTTTAAACCGGGCGTACTCCTCCGGCCGCCCCGACTCCGTGATATCGCCGCAATCCACGGCGAACGCCGGACGCGGATCCATGGCGAGAGCCGACGCAACAAGGTTCTTCAGCCCCTGATTGTCGCCGCTTGCCGTCTGGTGTGTGTCGCTAAAATCCAAGAAAGTAAACGAACGGTCGCCGGTGCCTTCCTGTGCTCGGCAGGGCTTCCCTCCGGCAATTTGGAGAGCCACCAGTAGCGATATGGTGACCGGCAAAAGCGCGGCGCTGAAAAGCCTGGCAGCGGTCACCGATCTATTTCCAGGCGGGGTGGCGTGGCAAATGCAGCGTACTGAGCGTTGAGGTCCGCCATCGTGCGCTCGCCAGGATGGAACAGCAGCCGGTAGTGAAGATGGAGTGTCTCGCCGGGTGCAAGCGTAAAATCGCCCGCGCCTTTAGGCTGGTGCAAGAATTCGTGCAGCCCAAACGGATTGGCGGCAAACAGTCCATAATCACGAGCGTGCCAGGTCTCCGGGTGCCGAAGGTTGTGCGGTGCGTCCATCATGGTGATTCCCCAAAGCTCCCCATGAACGGGACCTGTGTAGTCCACCCAGTCTTGACGGGTACCCCAAATCTGACCGTCAACCTTGCCGTCGGACGCCGTCATCCGCGCCTCCGGATCGCGTGATGGACAGAGTGTATCCGGTACCCGCATTCCAAAGGAGCCTTCCTTGGTATCGCCAAAAACGAGGGCCCGGGCAACTGGTGTCACGGTTACGTCGAAATCCATCACGCGGGTACCATCGGAGAGTAGATAGACCGTCACGCCGCGCGTGTCATCGGCCACGTGCTGACCATCGGGCTGGATCCAGGCGGTTTGCGCGGTGAACCCGGCACAAACCGGTCCGCTGTACACTTGCGAGAATCCGGTATTGATCGTCCTGCCCGTATTGCGCCCTTCACTCCAATAGTCCACGCCGTTTACATCCCCATGGGTAAACCACAGGCCCCTGTGGTGCGGGTGGTCGTGCGACTCTCCAGGCACGTTCTCCATCGGGTAGTGGCGCGTGAGAGCATGCCCATCGCCATCCAGAATGGGATAGAAGAACGGCTTGTTCGGACCTCCATGGGTTTGGTAACGGGTGAATAGTGCCTGCCCAACACGAATGAATACGTCACCGCCCTCTGTAGAAGCGGCGCAGATCGTCGGGGCGTCGGAGAGATGTTCCAGCAACGTATAAGTGCGCTTCTCCCCCTCATTCAGCGGCGCCATGATCAGCATGATCGACATTTGAGTGCCCACCGGCACAGCCTGGCAGTAACCACAGCCGGCATCGCTGGTGAACAGCCATGTACCGGCGGCCAGGTTCCATGGCGCCATAATACGGATCGCCGCCTCGGGGTAGGAGGAGTTTTCCGCGTGCAAGGTAAATCGGTGGTTCGCTTCGGCCCGTCCTGCCGCGCCCGCTGCAGCGACGGCAGCCATCAGAGCGGCGGAGGCGATCGCGGGCCTCACTCCCAACACTCGGAATAGAAACAGAAGGTGGTTGTGCATGCCGGTTGTGACAGTTGATGGAGAAACGAAGGTTGAATGTGAATGGGGTAAAAAGCTCGTGCTGTGCCTTGAGGATGGCGGCATTGACATCCTCCATCGATGCGGTGGTTTAGCCCGCTGTACCACATGCCGGGTCGTGGTTCTGGATGGCTCCGTTCCGCCTATGAGCATCCGCGAGCAAGCCGCGCTGGCTGATCCTGAGTTAATCGCCACATACCGGCTATCCTGCCAGTTGCGAGTCGAGGGAGATCTTGTTGTAAGCGTGGTCAACCGCGCAACGGCTTGCGGTCTCAGTCCGGGCCCTCGTCCAGCGCCGTAGGTCCACGACCGGCCCTCCCCTCACCAATATCTGCTCCGCGGTTCGACAGGGCATCGGCTTTGCGATTCTGCTCGCGCGGAATGTGGCGAATTGCAGCTTCATCGAAGGTCGCCATCAAGGCTAATGCCCGAGCGTGGAGTTGAGAAAGGTGTGCGGCGCGAACCTTGTAAATGCCCATCACCTGGCGTGCCATCAGCTCACTGTCGGTACGAACCTGAACACGCGTGGCGCCCAACTCCGCAGCCTTCTGCAGTCCCCGGATGAGCGCCGTGTATTCGGCCACGTTGTTAGTGGTTGGCGCCAGCGGCTCCGCCAGCTCTGCAAGCTGCTCGCCGGACCTTCCCTCAATATAGACTCCGATGCCGGCCGGACCGGGGTTGCCGCGGGCAGCGCCATCCACGTACACGATCACATCCATGTGGTCAGCCGCCGGACCGCCGCACGTGTTCCGCTAAATGGGACGTTCTACGCACGACGCTGCGGTGGCGGCGAACAGAGGAACCGACCGCAATTGTTGCACATTGGCAGGCCGCGCCCAGCCAGAACGTCACGGATCACCGAATCGGCAACTGCCATTCGGCATGACCCACAGTTGTGACCATCCAGCAACGGGGCCACAGCCACACCGCTTTTGGACGCACGAACGGCATTGTATTGTTGCAAACGCGCCGGCGAAAGACGGGATGCCGCCGTGGAGCGAGCGGCCTTCATCTCAACAGCCTCGGCCTGCAGACGATCCGCACTATGTTTCAAACCTGCACGGACCTCCGCCAGCCCTTTGGCCGCAACGTCTACTGCGGCGCGACGCGCGTCGCACTCGGTAGCCTGGGCATCGGAGGCTTCGGCAGCAGCGACGGCACGCGTCAGTAACAGGTCGCGCTGACGCGCCAGAGCCGCGACCTCGTCCTGCATCGCCTGGAGTTCCTTTGGGATCGTTACCGTGCCGGAGTATAGCTTCCTTTCGTAATCAACGCGCTTTTGCTCGACGCCGCGCGCTTCAATTTCCAGGTCCTTCGCCGCAGCGCGCTTCGCGTGAAGCTCCTGCTCCGCCACGGCCAGTGCCGCCTCGGCGTCTTGCAGCGCCGACTTTTGAGCGTCGCCGCGATTCAGATTTGCCCATGCATGGGTAATCGCTGCAATGCGATTGTCCACCAGTTGTAGTTCGTAAAGGTCCTGCATGATGTGAGTGGTTGTATTCATCGAAAATGCAGCGGCGCCGTTGCCTTACACCGTTTCGGTCGCACCGCTCGTTGCGGGTGCTTCAGTCCTCGTTTGAGACGCGGCTCTGTACCGCCAGCACAAATTGCATCTGCTCTTTCTCGTACCCGAAATCCTGCGGATCGTCATCCGGCGGCCTGAGGTAGCCCTGCTCGGCGATCAGCTGATGCAGTAGTCCCCGCACGACAGCGGATGCCGATACGCCATCCCAGTGCGCCTTCCTGCGCAGCCACTCCACCTCCTCCGTGGTTAGGCGAACGGTCGTGATATGGGGGCGCGACACTGCGGCACTCCGTAACCGATACATAACATCTGTTTAACCGTAAACATTATACCGCCGCCGGTGCCTACCGACTGATTTCGTCCTCGTTATGGTCGGTTTGCGTGCGCCGATTTATGATGACGCGCATGCCTTCCTGCGCTATACTTACGCCATCAAATGTTCTCTGGCCCCTCCCAGGTATTGGGTGTCGGCCGCAGTGGTTGATGAGGCTCCATTTCACTCTCGACCAGTCTCGCGGTATGGACGCGGCCGGATCGCACCTGCAGGGTTAGCACACCAATCGAGCAGCGTGAAGCGGTGAGGCTGGCTTGCCGCTTGTTTGCAAATGGTCGAGTTAATCGGTTGGCAACCAACCGCAGTGTCGTCGTGTGGAGAGGTCCGCATCCTATGCCGTCAAACACCAGAGCCGACCATCACGTGCCAACGGCACGGACACGCACTCGCAGCGTTAGCGCAGTGACAATTACCATTCTGTTTGCTCTGGTTGGCGCAGGCGTCATGGCTCAACAAGCTGGGCCCGGCCAGCCGGCGCCACCGGGTCCGGGCTCAGGCGCCAAGCCTCCGACGGGAAAATCGCAGGTTCACCCGCAGCCCCCGGTCGCGACGCCGAACAATCCTCTCGTCACGCCGCTAACGCCGCAACCGGCCACACTCATCCCACCCACTGCAAACTATGCCGGGCCGTTTCACGATTATCGCTTCGAGGGCACCGGCGTGCCGGAGGCCGTGTCCTCGACGAGCCTTCCGATTCTGGGTTACGACTTCTTTGCTCCCGCGCGAGAGTTAATTCGATTGCGGGCGAAAGCGCTGCAGCAGAAGTACTCGAACGCCAACTCGGTGCCGACCATAACCGGCGCGCCACAGCAAACTCCTGCCGTAGGCGCCGGTGGCGCGCCACCGGCCGGCACTGCGGCCACTGGCGATGCCCAGCAACCGGGCACCGGTCCGGCAACGGGGGCCGGTGTCACCACCGGCGGAACCTCCGGCACAACCGGCGCTGAACTGCAGGCACCGATCCAGGGTCCCCCGGGCCAGATCGGCCAGCCGTTTATGGACACCTCCGGCAGCCAGGCAGCAAATGGATATCAGGGCATTCTCGACCCGATGACCTTGATGTACGGCAACTATGCCGCCACTCCCCCACCCAACTACCGTTTGCAGCCGGGCGACACCATCGTGATTCGCTACTGGTCGCCCACGATGAACGCGCGGGAAGAGACCTTGACATTGGACACGCGCGGCGATGCGGCTCCCGCCGGAACCGGGCCGATCGCATTACGCGGGGTCACGACGCAAGAGGCAGACCGGATCCTGACGCAAAAGCTTCGCGGGTACTACCGCGATGTTGAGGTTACGGTTACTATGGGCCGGCTGAGGACCATTGCTGTGACGGTCAATGGTCAGGTACAGGAGCCGGGCACGTACCTGGTGCCGGCCGGCACAACGGCGTTCAATCTGCTGGCTGCCGCCGGAGGTCCCAGGTCGACAGGCACCATGCGCGACATCGAACTTCGCCGGAACACTCGGGTTGTTGCCCACCTGGATATGTACAAGTTTCTGCTGGACGGCCTCGCACAGGGCGACGTCCGTCTGGACCCGGGTGACATGCTCTATATCGCGCCGCGGCGCGCACAGGTCTCGGTGAATGGAGATGTGCGGAGCCCGGCGCTGGTCGAGATGCTTAGCGGCGAGACGCTCAAGGATGCGCTGCGCTACGCCGGTGGTATTAAGCCCTCCGGTGTGGCGCAAGAGGTGCAGATCACTACGCTGGTTCCCGGCGAAAAACGCGTACTGCGCAACGTGAACGTAACGGCGCCGGCTAGTGCCGGCCAGGTTGAGTTGTTTGACGGTGACCAGGTGAACGTATTCTCGGTAAGAAACCGGTTGGATAACCCCGTAATCGTGGAGGGGCCCGTTCAACAGCCCGGCGACTACGCCATGGCGCCCGGTATGCGCGTCTCCGATTTGGTAGCCCGTGCTCAGGGCCTTCTACCGGAGGCTTACCTGCAGCGGGCCGAACTGTTCCGTTGGAATCCGGACAACACCACCACGCTGGTGCCGGTCAATCTAGCTCAGGCTATGACGGGTGACGCCGCTCAGGATCCGGTTCTCGCACGTTGGGACCGCCTCCATATCTACACGCAGGACGAGATTGCCTGGACGAGCTTCCATCGCGTGACGATAAAAGGCGCGGTGAAGAACCCAGGCATCTACACCCGCAGCGATGGCATGCTGCTGAGCGACCTGGTGCGGATGGCCGGCGGGTTAACGCCAAATGCATCATTGGGTCTCGCGTGGGTGCTTCATCGGCACGGAGATGGCACAGCCAAATACAGCAACGTTCAGCTGGAAGCCGCTCTCAACGGCGACCCCACTCAGGACGTGGTGCTTCAAGACCGCGACACGGTTGCGATCTATACAGCGGATGAAGCGCGCTACATGCCGGAACATGTAGTCACGATCCGTGGTGAAGTCGTGTCACAGGGTTCGTATCCGCGCGGTGAAGGAATGAAGCTCAGTGACCTGATCCGGCTCGCCGGCGGCCTCAAGCCCTCGGCAGGGTCCACGGTCGTCGTGGCGCATGCGCGAAAGGTAGTCGATTCGCCCGGCTCGCAGCCGGTTGACATCACCGTGCACAGCGATTCGCACGGGAACTTCCGGCCCGACGACAATGTGCTGCTGAAGGATGGCGATGTCGTTACGGTGCAGGGCACCGGCGGCTTCATCGACCATGTTCAGATCGTAACGGTGGAGGGCGCGGTCGCACATCCCGGGCCTATTGTGATCAATACGAAAAAGATGCGGCTCAGCGACGCCATCCGACTGGCCGGCGGCCTTCGGCCCGAGGCCTATCCAACCGGCGCAGAGCTGACGCGTGATCCGAAGCAACTTGGCACCACTGGCCAGCGTGCGATTGCAGAGAAGATAGCGCAGTTGAACGACCTGCTGAATACGAGCGAATATGGGCGTGAGGAAGCCCGCGCCAACGTTGCGCAAACGCAGGCGCTGGAGTCGGCTGTTACCGGCGGGACTTCCGCGTTCGGAGGCGCCGCGCCGGCGGCGCCGGTTGGCCTGACCACGGTAACTGCCAGCAAGCTCGTTTCCCCGGCGCGCGAGCTCACAGATCAGCAGCTTCAACCTACCGGCAATGTGGCTATCAACCTACCGGACGCACTGCTCGATCCGGGTGGATCGCATGACATCCTGCTAGCCGACGGCGATAGCATCACGGTGCCCGAGCAGCCGACGACCGTCCAGGTTATCGGTGCGGTTTTCAATGCTCGCGGCGTTGTGTTCAAACGTGGTGCGAACTTGCATTACTACATCGATCAGGCAGGAGGCTTCGCGCCCGATGCGGCAACAAAACGCATCGAAGTCATCCACATGGGCGGAGGCTTGATACCGGCGAGAAGGGTGAGATCACTGTCGGCGGGTGACTTCATACTGGTTCCCACCAAGGTGCTCGCGGCACGAATCAGCAACAACCAGAACCTCTTCGACTCGTTCTTTCGGTCACTAACCAGCGCGGCGCTTGTGTACAAGGTGGCCACAAGCGTGTTCGGCCTGTAGCGCGTATGCCGATCAACAGCGATGGTGACAGTGATGGCGCGACCGCCTCGGGTGGCGCGGTGCCGGAGGCAGCCGTGCTGCGCGAGATGCTGCGGGTGCGGCCGCGGCAGTGGCTGCGCGCCTGGCTGATTGCATTCGTTGTGCTAACGCTTCTTGGCCTGTTTGCCCTTCCGCAGACGTACACATCCACGCTCTCGCTTTCGCTGCAGCAGCCCGGACCCAGCATCTCGGGAAGTGGTCTCGGCGCTCTTGTTGGCCTTGGAGGTGGCGCCAAGACCTATACCGGAGTGCTGCGCAGTCGACGATTTGCAACCGCCGCGGAGGCCGTGGGCCACCTGCAGCAACTGGAGCACCTCCGTTCTCACGCCGACGCCGTAGACGAGATTCTGAAAGACGTGCACATCGACGATAATGTGCTGGACGGCCTGGTGTACGTGAGTGTCTCCCTCAAGGGTCCGCCGCTTCTCTCCTTCGCCGGCGCGACGCGTGAGCGAGTTCGACGGACGGCAGAAGCGCTGTGCAATTCGTACGCCACGTCGCTGCGCAACTATCTGGTTTACAACGACACCGATCGCGACTCAATTCTCCGCCGCCACGCTATTGAGCAGCTCGATCAGGTCAACTCTGATTTCAACGCCAGTTTCGCCAGCTACGCCGCATTTGTTCGCAGGTCGAACGCCCGGAATATGGAGGCCGTAGCAACCGCGAACGCGATTCAAGCAGTTCCCATACCGGGCTCATCTGCCGCCACTGGCGCTCCAGTGGGTACGGTAGAGTTGCAGGCGCAGCTTCGCGGCATACAGGCAGAGATTAGCTCCCTGCAATCCGCACAGGACGTAACCCGTCAGATGCTGACCGCGCCCGGCGGAGATATCGCATCCGTTTCGATTGAGGATCCGGTTCTTCTGCAGGAGCGCAAGGCCTATCTGGAGGCACAAGCGACGTACGAGGGGCTCGCGCAACAGTTCGGCCCCAAGTACCCGGCACTAGTCCGTGCGCGCCAGGTGCGTGACGTGACTCGCACGCAGCTGCAAAAGCAGATCCACTCCGTACTGAGCGGTAAGACAAGCGACGCCGTCAAGCTCAAGGCTCTGCAAACGGAGTATGTCACGGTGGCCGACCAGTTGACGGATGCCGATCGCAACTTCAAGGCGGGGCGGGAGCTGGCAACCCGACTGCAATTGAAGGCCGACCGGGTGGCCATCAATCTCGAGAAGTTGAAGGCCGCTGAGACCAAATACCAGGAATTAACGATGGATACGGTCTCGGCACAGAGCCGCATGACCGTGGTCGATCCGGGTCGGGCGCCGCGTCGCGGGGATCCGCACTTTGGCGTGCTCCTGGCCTTGTGCGCCGTTCTGAGTGCGATGGCCGTCGGCGCCTGGGCGGGTTGGGAATATGTGAGCCGCTCCTACACCATGGCGGCGCGCTAAGTGACGGAGGAGCCTGGCACAGGCCGTGGCGCCGCGCATGACCGCTCCGACTACATCGGCGCTGCGGCTGCTGGCCTGAGCTACAACGCCGTCAACGTGGTGTCGCAGTTGGCGGTTGTTCCTATCTATTTGCACGCGATCGGGAGCTACGCTTTTGGGGTGCTTGCGATTCTGATGCAGGTGACCATGTATGCACCGATCGCGGTGAAGTGGATGTCTGGTTCATCGGAGCGCCTGCTTGGCGAAGCGTTTGTCCGTGGCGATTGGCAAGGGTTTGGCGAGGTGCTCCGCGTTACGCGGTTGATCTATGTTGGACACGCGGTCGTGGTGGCCGCAGGTATGGTGTTGTTTGCATACGTCGGCGTCGCCGGCGGCATGGTCCCACTTGCCAGGTTGGCAGATCGGCATGATATCGCTCTGGCGCTCACTTTTACTGGCGCTTACTATGTTTTGCTCTACGACCTGCACGTCATCCGCATTGCTCTCAACATGTGCAAGCGGCAAGCCGTGGGTAACGGTCTTCAGATACTGATGGTTGCGCTTTTCACCTGTCTTGTGATTCCGTGGCTGCACCTCGAGCCACACCTTTGGGTGATAATGGCCAGTTGGACGGCAGCCGTTGGCATCACTCGCATCGCCGCCGACATTTGCGTACGCCGGTCCGGGCTGGTTTTTCAAAGCGGTCTGCCTGGCCGCGCCTGCCGACCTGTTTTCGCCAGGTTGCTTGGCCCGATGGGTTGGGGATATATGCTCTACGGCTTGCTGCTGCTGACGCTGCAATCGGATACGCTTATTGTCGGCTGGCTGGGAGGCGCGCTGGCCGCGGCCGCGTTTGTAATGGTATGGAAGGTCGCCGACAATGTCGTGCAGATTCTCTGGCGCCTTGCCGACTACCTCGCGCCCTACCTGATGCACATGGATGCCGCCGATTCTACGGACCGCATGCGCCATTTGGTCGCGCGGGCGCGGCGCTGGTTGATTCCATTTGCGATCGTCTCGGGCGCTGCATACGCCGCTTTTGGACGTACCATTGTTCGGCTGTGGCTGGGCAACCGTGCGCCGGTCAATCCGGTCGGTTACTGGCTGGCAGGGGCCGCAGTCTTCTGGCTGGTAGCCGCGCGTCTGCCTGCAGTGGTTGCTTTTTCCACCGTCCGGCTCCGGCCATTGAACCTGGTGGCCGGCGCTGAGGTAGGCGGAAAACTCCTGCTCACGGTGCTGCTGTTCAAATCCATCGGTTATCTGGCGCCACTCGCGGCGCTCTCCATTGTGCATATCTGCGGCGTTGCGTTTGCCTACCAGCGGCTGACGGCCCAGACAGCACAGCAATCGGGTGGAATGGCGCCGGCATGACGCCCACCGTAACGCTCTTCCTTACAGTTACGCTAGCCTCGCTGCCAATTATCGCATATGCTGCGGTCAGTATCCGTCGCCTCGGCGTGGGAGCATGGCTCTTCACGCCTCAGCCTACTTTTTATTTCTCGTACTTGCTTAACTTTCTGGTTCGCCCCATCCTGTTTTTCACGTTCAACTTTGGCTACGGTCTCTCGCCGTTCGATCCACGAGTATTCATTGAGTCGCAGATATTGGGCACCGCTGGTTGTTGGGCGTTCATGGCGGGCTACGCTCTGCTCCGCGAGAAAAACCTCAGGGCGCGCATCGGCTGCGATGTTGGAAAGCCGCCGATGCCGGCCGATAGCCGTCGACAGACTTGCGCCCGGCAGCTTGCGGCCGGCCTGCTCGCGCTGTGCTGCATGCTGATCTACGCGGCCTTCGTTGCCAAAGCTGGGGCTCTGACGCTGAACATCGGCGAGAACCGCAAGCTGTTTCTGGCTGCCGTCATCGGCGGCGGGTACCTGCTGATGCTGAACACGATGTCGGTCGTGTTCATTACGGTATCGGTGGTTTGTGCGCTCTATACCGGCCGTATGGACAAGCCGGGTATGGCCGCCTTAGCGCTCTACGTGATCGTGAATTCGTTGGTTTCCACACGACACTACGTCACATCGGTAATCTATATCACCGTCTTTGTGCTTTACATACAGCGCCTTCGAATGGGTAGGGTTATTCGCACATCCCGGATAGTCGCCGGGCTTGCAGCGATTCTGGTACTTGGAGTGGGATTGGGGCTGCTGCGCGGCGGTACACAACAGAAGGGCGCGTTCCTGCTTCCACTTGCATACCTGACCGAAACGTTTGACATGTCGGAGATGCTGCAGGAGACGATCAAGGCCCGGTTGCCGCTGGAGTGGGGACGCTCCTGGGTTGAGGACGTGGCATACAGCTTCATTCCGCGGCAGCTTTTTCCAAACAAGCCAACCGTGTTTGGGACTACACGACTGGAACTTGAGGTTGCGCCGGGCCTTGCGCCGTTGCGGACGCTGGTATTCCGGGCTGTCTTTCCCATCGGTATCTATGGGGAGGCCTATGTCAACTTTGGCATTCCCGGCATCGTGCTCCTGATGTTTGGCATGGGCCTCTTTTTGCGGTTTGCAAGCAACTGCTGTCTGGATCTTGCTTACAGCAACGTTCCGCGCATGCGCCATGTGTTCTATCTGGTAATCTTCGGCACGCTCTGTGCAGATACCCTGGGATATATGCGGACTTTCGGCCAGTTTTTAGCAACGATCGGGTTTGATACCCTGCTGTTTGCAGTCTGCTGTCTCGTCGTTGCTGTTGGTCGCGACTTCGTACTCATTCTGACGCCAAAAGCCACGCCACCGGCGGAAACTTCGAGGAGCCTGGATGCGATCCGTTGACGGCAACTACATTCCCGTCGCCGCAATTACTGCGCTCAACGTGGCGTCCATTCGGCGTGCATACTGCTCGCTGGGTACCTCTCATGTATAAAGAGTTTCGCACCAAAGCGAGTACACCGGAGGTATGGACCTCTAACTTCGTGGGTGATCGAAGCTTTACGCTGAGTAAGCTCAACCGAAGCTTGTTCAGCCTCAACCGGCGCCTGTTCGACCCACGATGGCGCGAGATCGCCGCAGCAACACATTCCGGCCAGGAGATACTCGATGCCGGATGTGGCATGGGGCAATGGGTGCAGTTTTTGAACGCGCAAGGTTACGTTGCCGCCGGCCTGGACTACTCCGACCCAATGATTGGTCTGCTGAAGCAGGCATACCCGGCAACCGCCTGGCATGAGGGCGAAATTCAGGCGATACCACTGCCACCCGCCAGCATGGATGCGGTGATATCGTGGGGTGTTATCGAGCACGATGAGGCAGGACCGGAAGCCGCCTTGAAGGAGTTCCATCGGATATTGCGTCCTGGCGGCAAGCTGTTCGTAACGGTACCGATCGACAGCGCCGCCACGCGACGTCTTTCGCTGATCACAGAAGGTCCGCCAGATCGCGATACTGCGACGTTCTACCAGTACTTCTTCACACCGGAGGAGCTGGCCGAGCACGTTGCCGCGGCCGGCTTCACGGTCGATCGCGCGTTTCCATGCACGCGCCACTATATGGTCGCGGCGCCCGGTGTGTACAGGCGCCTTCGCGGATCTCGCCACGTGGTGGAGGCAATGTTGGCCCTGCTGCTTCGCCCCTGGCTAGCAATGCACAAGGATAGCTACCTGATGACCATGGCTGTGGCAACCCGGCATGGCTGACCGTGAGGCGCTGCAACCAGACAGGCGCCGTACCGTGGTGCACATCATTGCGCGGCTCAACGTCGGTGGCCCGGCCATCAACGTGATCTTGCTTACCGCGCGCCTGGATCCTGCGCGGTACCACTCTCTGCTTACCGCGGGAACTGTCTCTAAAAGCGAAGGCGACATGGCCTATCTTGCCGAGCTTGCCGGAGTTGAACCGATCATTGTTACCGGACTTGGACGGGAGCTCTCGCTGACGCGCGACTCCGCCACTCTGATTCGACTCGCACGGCTTCTCCGTGTACTGCGACCGGATGTTGTTCACACGCACACTGCTAAGGCCGGAACGCTAGGTCGGATTGCTGCCCGGATGGTACTTCCACGGAGCACGCGCGTGATCCACACCTTTCACGGGCACGTGTTTCACAGCTACTTCGGGAGGAATAAGACGCGCATCTTCCTTGCGATCGAACGTTGGCTGGCGAAGCGGACCGACCTGCTGATCGCGGTGAGCGAGACGACCCGCCGCGAGTTGATCGAACTGCGGGTGGCGCCACCCGAACGCATCTGCACGGTAGAGCTGGGGATCGACCTTGCCCCCCTCCAGGCGTGTTCCTCGCTAAAGGGCCAGTTGAAGGCGGAGTTAAAACTACCCGCCGATTCCGTGCTGGTTGGTCTCGTCTGCCGGCTGGTCCCGGTGAAAGCCGTGGATATCTTTATCCGTGCTGCGGCGGAGCTCAGGGATCAGTGGCCGCAGGTATACTTCGCCGTGATCGGCGATGGCGAATTGCGCGCGCCGTTGGAGGCTCTGGCAAGCAGCCTGGGACTGGACGGACGCTTGCTGTTTACCGGGTTTCGGCGTGATCTTCCACGGGTTTATGCCGATTTGGACATCGTTGCGCTCACGTCGCGCAATGAGGGGCTGCCGACCAGCCTCGTCGAAGCGATGGCGGCAGGCTGCATTGTGGTGGCGACGCGGGTAGGCGGCGTGCCCGACCTCATCGAAGATGGCGTTACCGGTTACCTGGTGGAACCCGGGGACTATGCCCGGTACGCCGAGCGCATGGCGCAGTCGCTGCAAGAGCAGGCAAAGTGGCCGGCAATGCGGGCCGGCGCGCGAAAATGCGCCTCAGCACGCTTCGGTTTGGAGCGCCTGCTGCGGCAAATGGCCGGCATCTATGACGGAACGGACGACGGCGCCGCCGGCGCAGGCGCCGGATAAGGAACTCCAACAGTGAATATCCTCGTGACGGGCGGCGCTGGATTCATCGGATCGCATCTGGTGGATTACCTCACCGAGAACGGTGCCGAGGTCTATGCCATTGATGACCTGAGTACCGGCCGGCGTGAGAATGTCGCGCACCTGCTGGCACATCCCCGATTCCATCTGGTAACCGAGTCGTGCCTTCAAGAAGCCGTGATGAACGAACTGATCCACCGCGTGGATCAGGTGTATCACCTGGCGGCGGTGGTTGGTGTGCGGCTGGTGGTGGAGAGCCCGGTTCGCACTCTGGAAGTGAACCTCAAGAGCACGGAGCTTGTCTTCAAGCTGGCGCACCAATTCAACAAGAAGGTGCTGATGGCCTCAACGTCGGAGGTTTATGGACGGCATGCGGCCAACAACCCTCTAAAGGAGTCCGACGACCGGGTATACGGACCAACCACGGTAGGTCGGTGGAGTTATGCCGGGGCGAAGGCAATCGATGAGTTTCTCGCGCTCGCGTACCATCGAGAGCGAGGACTTGACGTGGTGGTCGCCCGATTCTTCAACACAGTGGGACCGCGCCAGACCGGTGAATATGGGATGGTGATTCCCCGATTTGTTCAAGCGGCACTTGCCGGTGATCCGATTGTGGTCTATGGTGATGGCGAGCAATCTCGGTCGTTCACGTATGTTGGCGACGCCGTTTGGGCCGTTACGCACCTCATGCAGTGCCCTTCGGCCGTTGGCGAGGTCTTCAACATTGGAAATGGTCAGGAGGTCACCATCAATGCGCTTGCCCAGCGCGTGAAGGAGCTCGCAAATTCGCGCAGCGAAATACGGCACGTTGGGTATGAGGAGGTTTACGGCAAGCAGTTTGAGGATATGGCGTTTCGCACTCCAGACATCAGCAAGCTGGCAACCTTCACCGGATACGAACCGACCGTTGACTTGGACGGGATTCTGAAGCGAGTGATACTGTTCGAGGAAGAGCAGATGAGAATTCGCGATAAAGAACATGGCGCGCGACGCTCCGTACGCGGAAGCGCAGCATAACCAGGTGAGACCTGCTCCGGTTGTTGCAGCGTTTGCAGTCACACTGCTCATCAGCAGCGTCCTAACACGACTCATGATCCGAATCGCTCACTCGCGAGGATGGCTGAGCGAGCCGACGGAGGACCGATGGGGCAAGTCGAGAACCGCGCTATACGGCGGCGTAGCCATGGTATCGGCGTATTTTGCCGGAGCTGCAATCCTGCTGCGGCCACTGATTGTGGGAGCACATTGGGACCTTGTCGGTCTGCTAATCGGTGGGCTGTTGATCGGTATTCTGGGCCTTCGCGATGACATCCGTGCCCTGGACCCACAGGTCAAGATGCTGGGACAGGTAATGTGCGTCACGCCGTTCCTCGTTGGCATTGGCCTTACCGACCCATCGCCCGTGTTCCTTTTCAGCATGCCGGTCGTACTGTTCTGGATGGTATCGCACAGCAACCTCTTTAACCTGATCGATAATATGGATGGTCTTTCCGGGGGCACGGCCGCGATTGTTGGACTGGTGCTCGCTGCCTACTGTTACGTGAGCCATACCAGCGGATCGCGTGTCGGTCTCCCCGGAGACCTCGGGCTGCTGGTGTCGGCGACGGCGCTCGGCTTCCTCATCTTCAACTTCCGGCCAAGACGCCCCGCGGCGATATGGATGGGCGACAGCGGCAGCATGTTTCTCGGCTACATGCTCGGTGGCGTCGTGGTTGAGGGAGTGAGCGCAACAGCGCACGACTATGTTGGCGCAATCGTGCTGCCGCTGATCATTATGGCTCTCCCAATATTCGACGGTGCGCTTGTAATAGTTACGCGAAAGCGCGCACACCGCAGAATCTCGCAGGGCGGGCGTGACCATTCCTCGCATCGCATGGTTTACGCCGGGCTCACCGAAAAGCAGGCCGTTCTGACCTCTTACGCCATCAGCATGTTGGCCGGTGGATCTGCGGTAGCGCTGCAACTGCTCCACTCTCCGCACACCACCGTGGTAGTTGCCGGTCTTATCGCGGTTCTGCTCTGCTGGTTTGGTGTGTTCCTCAGCCGCGTGAGGCTGCCGGCTGCCGTGACTGCCCCCGGCAGCTAGAGGGGCACCTGGCTGGCCGGACACACAAAAGCGGCCGACGGCATTTGCCGCCGACCGCTTCTACAATCGGGGTGACTGGATTCGAACCAGCGACCTCACGGTCCCGAACCGTGTGCTCTACCATGCTGAGCCACACCCCGTTGGACCACGCCGTGGAGTATAGCACGGGCTGAGTAACTTTTCAACGGGCGGGGCGCGTCGAGTGGCTTGACTTGCACGCCTTGCCGGGCGCATAATCAACCGGCTGCTGCGTCGGGGTGTAGCTCAGCTGGTAGAGTGCATGGTTTGGGACCATGATGTCGCAGGTTCAAGTCCTGTCACCCCGACTTACCGCGGCGTCGCTAATTACGCCACGGCCATCCGCTTAATCGCGCCGTACCGCGTACTCGCCGCGGCACATCGATATGCCTTATGCTGTACCGCAGCAGACTTCACCGACTTGAGCGCCTGACCTCACCACACACAACACCTTGCGCCGCAGCGGTTGCAGTTGCCGCGGCGTTCATGGTTCTGATCGGTAGCCGATGCCTGGCCCAACCCTCGGGGCAAGGGGCGCCGCCCGTACTGGTAAAAATCGCAGCGATACCGCTCGCCGCCGGTGTCGAGTTCGCACAGTACAGGCTTGGACAGCCACTACCGCTGCTGGTAAATGAACTCCGCGTCGATCTCTCGGCTCCAGGCGTAACCGTTGGTGTGGGCCAGGCCAACGGCGCCGTGGTTACAACGGGCCATTGGCAAGGCCGGCAGCCTCTCAGTACCATCGTGAAGCGGGCCGGTGCGATCGCCGGAGTCAACGCCAACTTTTTTCCATTCACCGGTATGCCGATTGGGCTGGCGATACGGAATGGCGAAATCTATCACGACTCGACCGGATACCGCATGTGCGTAGGCTTTGATGGAGCCGCCGTTCACATTGGCGCTCTGGTTTTTCGCGGATTGGTTAGCTTTGACGGCGGCCGCTCGATCGCAATTGGGGGTATCAATCGCGCGCCTCTGCCGGGTGAAACGGTTCTCGTCACCTCCGCCTCGGCCAGTCCGCTCAAACTCCCGCGTGATGCGCAGGTTATCGTACTCTCGGAGTTTGACCAGCCCGTGCAATTGGGGCATACGCTCACTGCGAAGGTGGAGGAGACCGACACTGCACCAGCCGGGACGCCAATTCTGCCGCCGCCACCAACATTCGCCACTCTGATAACCCTTGCAGGACCCGCGCAACCGCCGACTCCGCCCGCAAATGGCGTAAGCGCAGCGGTTACTCTGGGTCTTTATCATCCTCCGCCGGCTGCGCGTGGAGATCTGCCCTCACGCGGGGCCGCGCCGGAACTGGCGGAATCGTGGCAGCGCGTCGCCACTGCCGTAGAAGGCGGTCCGTGGCTGGTCCGGAATGGGCAGATCAGCATCGACGCTACCGCGGAACACCTCGCCGGCGGCTTTACGACCGGACGGCACGCGCGAACCGGCATCGGCGTCCTGCCGTCGGGTGAACTCATTCTCGTAACGGTGGATGACTACGCGGGCATCAGTATCGGGGCCACTCTGCCCGAGTTCGCGGCGATTATGCAGCAGTTAGGTGCGCGCAATGCGGTCAATATGGATGGCGGCGGATCGACCAGCATGGTGGTCGCCGGCGCCGTTGTCAACGGCCCTGCCGATGGTGCGGAGCGCCCGCTGGCAGATGCTCTTGTCGTGTATGCGTCACCGTCGTCAAAAGGTGGATCCGGCAATGCGATTCCCACGATGAAGATTGTGGCTGCAAGCTCTTCGCCCACCCAGGTTCCAGCGGGAACACCCACCCGCTTGCAGCTGGTGGATGCACAGGCGGGTTCCCCGCAATCGGCAGGTCTGCTATGGGGCACGGCGGATGGCGACGCATTGATCACCCAGGACGGCACGATCACCGGTGTAAGAAGTGGACCCTGTACGGTGGTCTGCCGCTATCAGGGCGCCGAATACACGCAGCAGATCAACGTCATGCCGGGCGCGCCGGCAGAGCTTTCCGGTACCATGACGCCGGCGCCGAACAATCCGCCGGACCGGAACGAAGTGGTAATTGCGCTTCGCGATCGGTATGGCAACGGCATTCAGAATACTGCGGTGCAGGCAACTGTATCGGGCGGGCAACTCCTCGAGCCACTGCAGACCGATGTTCACGGCAAAGCGACTGCTGAGGTAGTATGGGACGCCAACCCGGGCTCGCGGTCGATAACGCTGCACTCCACAGGCGTGCGCGACCTGAGCCTTCACGGTTAGCCCGACTCTTGCCAAATGCCACTAATCGACTCGTACAACCGGTGCATTGATTACCTCCGCGTAAGCGTCACCGATCGGTGCAATTTCCGCTGCGTGTACTGCATGCCGCTGGAGGGTGCGGAAACGGCCCCCCGGGACGAAATCCTGACCTGCGGCGAAATTGTACGGTTGGTTCGAATTGCGGCTCGGCTGGGTATGCACCGGATCCGCCTTACCGGCGGTGAACCGTTGGTCCGGCCAGATATCATTGAACTTACGGCAGGCGTTGCCGCTACGCCAGGCCTCAAGGACTTTTCGCTCACCACGAACGGGTTCCTGTTGGCCCGACATGCCGCGGCGCTGGCCGCTGCAGGGCTGAATCGAGTGAACATCAGTCTCGATACGCTCCGCTCGGACCGATTTGAGGCCATCGCACGAAAGGGCAAACTTGAGCCGGTACTGCAAGGAATTGCAGCCGCCATCGCCAACGGCCTGACGCCGATCAAGCTCAACTGCGTGGTAATGCGAGGATGGAACGACGATGAGGTCGTTGCGTTTGCAGCTCGAACGCTCTCCGAACCGCTTAACGTTCGCTTCATCGAATTAATGCCGATCAACTGGTCGCGCGGCGACGACAGCATTCAAGATTGGGCCGCTGGTCCGCTTCCGACGCCGCGACGCGGAGACGGGACAAGTCAGATTACGCTGTTCGCCAGCGCTGAGGCGGCATCGTTCCGCAAAGCGTTCGTGATGCAGGAGAGCAGCGAGCGGATGCTGGATGGTGAGGCGCTGCGGCGCGCCTGGGTCTCGAGCAGCGAGTCGCAGGCGAGAATTGAGGCGGAGTTCGGTCCGCTCGAGCCGGCTGAGTTGCTCACAAACGGACCCGCGCGAACCTACCGGATCCCTGGAGCTGCGGGAACGGTTGGCTTTATCAGCCAGATCAGTAACGACCTGTGTGAACGGTGCAACCGGCTGCGGCTCACGGCGGACGGATTCCTTCGGCCCTGCCTGATGGCGGACGGTGAAGTGAACCTGCGAGTGCTGCTTCGAAACGGTGCGAGTGACCACGACCTGGCTGAGCAGTTCATTACCACCGTGCGGCACAAGCCGAAAGAGCACCGCATTGAGGACGGCCTGATGCCATCCAGCCGCAGTATGAGTCAGATTGGCGGCTAGTCCGGTCAGCGGAAGCTCGCCTGCAGAGTTGGTGAGCCATCGGTGCGGGCCGGCTGCCGAGCTTGCCCCGGTAACCACGAGTGAGTTTGACTACACACTGCCGGAGCAGTTGATTGCTCAAACTCCGCGGCGACGCGGCGCGGCGCGATTGCTCGTCGTCGAACGCAAAGCGGGCACGGTTCGCCATGCCCGCTTTGCCGATCTGCCCCAGTTTCTAACGTGCGGTGACACGCTCGTTTTGAATAACTCGAGGGTGACCGCGCGGCGGCTAACTGCGGTGGCGCCGAATGGCGTTACGCGCAATGCACTGCTATTGCGCCGCATCGGCGAGAAACAGTGGTCGTGCCTTCTGCCGGGCTCACGGAGCATCCGCATCGGCGGCTCCCTGCGCCTTCTGGAAACGGACGATCCAGGTGCGCGTTCTGTTCAGGCGGAGGTATCCGCCATACTTCCGGCCGGAGAACGGCTTCTCCAGTTCCGATCGATTACCGACGCGGCAGCGCTGGAGAGGTGGGGAACCTCGCCGCTGCCCCCGTATATTCGTCGCACACTTTCTCGCCGACAGGAGGAGCGCTATCAAACCGTATACGGTACTCAGCCCGGCTCTGCCGCAGCTCCGACCGCCGGCCTCCATCTAACGCGTAGAATGCTGGCGGAGCTCCACTCCATCGGCGTTGGCGCAGCGCGCGTTACACTCCATGTTGATATCGACACCTTCCGGCCGGTGCGGAGCGAACTCGCGGCCGAGCACGTGATGCACGGCGAACAGATGGTGGTGTCGCAACGAGCCGCCCTGGCAATCAACGCGACCGTTGGCCGAGTCATTGCCGTGGGCACTACCAGCGTGCGAGCACTGGAAACGGCCGGCGCGCATACCGGCCCGGGAACGACCGGCCGTATAGCGCCATGCGACGTGACGACAAGGCTCTTCATCACGCCGGGTTATCGTTTCCAGTGTGTTGACGCGCTTATCACAAACTTCCACCAGCCAAAATCCACACTGTTGATGCTCGTTTGCGCGTTTGGCGGCCGTGACCTGGTGATGCGGGCATACCAGGAGGCAATACGGGAACGATACCGCTTCTTCAGCTTCGGCGATGCGATGCTGATCTTGTAGACCACCGGAACCTGGCCAACCACACCGGAACGGGAGAAAACTTGGAACATCTGCTGGGCGCGCTGTCCAACTGGATCAAATCGGTGATCGCCACGGGCGGATACCCGGGCATCATTGCGCTGATGGCCATCGAAAGTGCGTGCGTGCCACTGCCGAGCGAGTTGATCATGCCGTTTGCCGGCGCGCTGACCGTAGCGGCCATTGCGGGAACACACGCACCGCTCAATCTGAACGCCGTTGCTTTTGCCGGCGCCTTCGGCTGCGCGATCGGCTCAGCCCTGGCCTGGGCGGTCGGAGCTACCGGCGGACGGGAAGCGGCGCTTACCTACGGTAAGTATCTCTTCGTTCGGCCCTCGGACATTGCCTCCGGTGAGCGCTGGTTCACCCGATGGGGATCGTCGGTGGTATTCGTAGCCCGGCTGTTACCCATTGTACGAACGTTTATCTCACTGCCGGCGGGCATTGTCCGGATGCCGTTCGTGCGGTTTATTGCACTATCGTTTCTCGGATCGCTGCCATGGTGCTACTTGCTGGCATGGCTGGGCATTTTGTTTGCGCGCAACCTCGATGCCCTCAAGCCGTGGTTCCACCGCGCCGACGCGCTCATTATTGCTGCGGCAATAGCAGGCGCGGCCCTCTGGTACTGGCGGCATTCGCGGCGCTCCGGTGGCGACGCAAGCTTGTAAGCCAGTGAAAAGCCGGCGCGAGTTACAGCCCGTGCTCGGAGTCGGGCCGACCGGCGCCATCAATCTCCGCCGCGTTTCAGCCGCGTTTAGTGCAGACCAACGATCTGCCACACCGGATGGTTGTTCGTGGTGATGGACCCACCGCCGATCTTCGTGACGCCCTGCATCAACCAGTAGGCCACATCGCCAGTGGTCTGGTTTTGCCAGATCAGGTCCGGATAACCATCGAGATTGAGGTCTTCCTGTCCGACCACGCGCCACGCAGGGTCGTTTCCCGTGGCCACAACACCGGTCGATACGATATGGACGCCGTTCAACAGCCAGTAGACCACGTCGCCGGTCTGCGTGTTTTGCCACAACAGGTCGGGATGGCCGTCGCCGTTCAAGTCTGGCGTACCGACAATGGTCCATGCGGAACTCACACCGGTGTAGAGCGTTCCACCGCCCGCATAGTGGGTACCCACCATGTACCAGTACGCCACGGTGCCCGTCACGGAGTTAAGCCAGAGGATGTCCGGATGCCCGTCGCCGTTGAGGTCCGGCGTGCCAACTATTCGCCAGCCTGGCGAGTTGCCCGTTACGAGCGTTCCACTGGAGACGCGCTGTGCGCCGTTCATGATCCAGTAGACAACGTCGCCAGTTTGCGTGTTCTCCCACAACAGGTCCGGCCGGCCGTTGCCGGTGAGATCCGGAGTGCCCACGATCTGCCACGCCGGCGAGACGCCGCTGGCGAGCGTGCCGCCACTCACTTTCTGCGCTCCTGCCATCAGCCAGTAGACAACATTGCCCGTCTGCGTGTTCTGGAAAAGCAGATCCATCTCACCATCATCGTTGAAATCGAACCCGTCGCTGACGATGGCGTGCATCAGGCCTGTAAAGTTGGCGCTGCCCCACCCGGTCACATAGTCCCATCCCGGCGTGCAAGTGAAGACACCGTTGTTGCCGGAAACTATATCGTGGAACTGATTGCGGGGCAGGGATGCCAGCTTATAGATCTCGGCATTCAGATTGCCGGGACGCAGTTTGCCGGCCTGGTTGATCAAGAGTTCAATGGATGCCCACAACGGCGCAGAAGCGCTCGTGCCGCCAATCAGCTCCCACGAGCCGCCGGCGTAGATGCTGTAGCCCGGATTACCGGCAGTGGCCGCAACATCAGGAACCTGGCGCATGCCATTGCTGTTTGCATTGTGCACACCGGGACCGGTTTGCCAGGCAGATTCGGGGAACAAAACCGAGAGGCCACCCGTGCTGCCTTGAACCGGGTTCGATCCGCCGGGCGGATTATAGGGCCAAGCGATCTCCGACTGCCAGTTACCACTGCCATCAAGACCCAGTTGTGTGCCACCGACGCCGGTAACCCACTGGCTGGAGGAGGGCATACTCACGGTAACCGTACCGTTTGCGTCGGTTGCGCCGGAATCTCCACTCGCCGCGTAGAGTGCTTCACCCTGCGTGTACATCTGGGCCAGTATCGTATTCCATGCGGCTGCCAGGCTCTGTTGTTGGTTCTGCGCCACAATGTCGGACTCGTTGATGCTCCAGCTTGTGCTGACGGCCGGCGGATTGTCCGCAGCCATGGCGTTAAACTCGTCCAGCAGGTTGTTCTCCGGGCCCTCGTACATCACCAGCGTGCAGTGCGGCGCCTGACCGACAATGACTTCGGTATCGAGCGCCGGTTCGGTGGCATCAATTAGCGTCGTCGGTCCCCCATCCACCATCACCTCCTGCAGCGTGTAACCTGAGATTCCGTATGTAGCGGTAAAGTGCGATAGGTCTGACGAATGCCACTGTGTAGGACTGTAGATTCCGATCTTGAACCCATCGCCGTTCAGCCCGGCGTTGTGCAGGCCGGCCACGTTGTAGATCCGGGACACGTCGGATGGCGCGAACCCACCCGGCGCCTGGAAGAACAAAAACGGTGACAATGCCGGCTGGAGCTTTCCGTGCTGCGCCATTGGCACAAGCAGGTTGTCCAGCCCGAAAACGTTCTTGATTGCGGCGGCGGCGGACGTCGGCACTTGCGGCGTAGCAGATGGCCCGTAAACCATCGGCACAGTGTTAGCGGCACGATCGGTCGTCGGGCGCTGGTACCGGCGAATGGCAACATGAAACGCCGCCTGAGCCGCCGCCACGGTGGCATCGGCTGAAACGAAGAGGTGATTGGGCCAGACATGGATCCTGCTAAAGGCGGCGCCGGCGGCGAACCGGGTTACCGCTCCGATCGCAGCGGCTGTAGCGCCGAACTTCGCGCCAAACTGGTCCGGCGTTAGCCACTTGTGGTAGAGCGGCGACGCAGGGTCTTGCTGACCGCGCGCATAAGCGGCAATCTGTGCGGCGCCGGCTCCGTTCAATTGGAAGGTGATGTGCAGCACATGCGTTGGCGCAAAGGCGGGCGCAGGAACGGCTGTGTACGATGCCGGCAGCGGTCGGCTACCATCAACTGTCGAATAGCGAGCAGCTGTCTGCGCGATTGAGATGGCCGGCGCCAGCATAAGCGGCGCTGCCGCAACGAAACCAAAGATACGTCGAGGGTTCAACGAGACCTCCTGATTCATGGTGAACGGCGCCGATGCAGCATCCCGCCGTGGGGGTGTGTCGGCGCCGATATCCGTTCGTAAGTTTGACAGAAATGCCCGCGGATTGTTCCGGGCTTACCGATATTCACGCGATACGCCCCGGCGCTCTGCCGGGGCGTATCGCGTGAGACGAACCAGTCACCTATCCGTGTATGCAGTTCGGGAACTTACTTCCCATGCTTGCCGCCGCCATGTGAACCGCCGCCGCCCCTCGATCCGCCACCACCGCTGAAGTGAACCGGCGGTGCGTGATAGGTAGGCCGCGATGGCTGGTACCGTGGCTGCTGCGGGCGAAACTGCGGCTGCGACGGCCGGTACACCGGTGGCCTATACGACGGCTGTGAGGGCTGCCATACCGGCGGCCGGTATGAAGGCTGGGACGGCCGGTATACCGGCGGTCGGTACGCTGGCTGGGACGGTTGGTACCGCGGCACGAACGGATTGCTCCGATAGGTCGGCTGCTGCCGCCCGCTGCCCCCAAACGGCTGGCTCGGAGCCGTGCCGAAACCGCTTCTGCCGGTTCCGGCGTTTCCACCGGTAAACGGAGAGCGCGGCGCGCTGCCCGAGTGGCTGGACCAATCGGCAGGTGGACCGCCGAAGTGACCCTGCCACTGTGGCGGGCTATTGCGGCCCACGCTACCACCGGAGGAACCATTAAGGCCGAAGGCCGCCCGAGCACGCGCCACACGATCTGCTACGCTGCCAGACTGCCCGCCGAACGATGGCGGCCGCGAGAACGAACCCGTCGAGCCGGAGCGGCCGGCGAAGCCGGGCGGTGCTACGGAAGTACCGGGTCGCGGCGCGGCAGGCTGCGACCGGAACGAACCGAACGGCGAAGGATTCTGGCCACCGCGCTGCGTCTGGCGAGGCGCGGAACCACCGAAGCCGAACGAACCCCTTCCACTTGCCGGGTTGCCAACGCGCCGCGGGGCCGTGGCAGGCTGCCCGAAGTTCGATCCAACAGAACCAGACCGACTACCGCGAACGACGGGCGCCGCGAAGTTGGATGACCGGGAGGTACGGACCACCTTGACGGCGCCGGCAGCAGGAGCGAAGCTCCGCACGGCTTGCGGCAACCGGGCGCCGATCACCGGGCGGTTGAGCACCAGCGGGCCGGGACCAAAGCCGGGATTCGAGAATCCGCCGCCACCGTTGAAGCTGTCGCTTCCCGGCTGGACCGAGGACGGACCCGAGAAAGGATTGCCGCTCGCACCCGGCGCCGGTATTTTGCCGCGCTGGAAGTAGCCGACGTCGCCCTTCGGAAGCCGTGTGAAGCTGCCGCCGCCGCGGAAGGAACTTGCAGTAGCGAACGTGGCCCCTGGAGCACGCAGCGCATTGCGCGGTACGAAGTTGACGCCGTGCATGAACACGGGATTTCCCGGCAGGTTCGAGCCGCCGCGGAATCCTGCATCCGTAACGCCACTGAAGCGACGCCGATTCAGGAAGCCGTTGTTCCATGGCGAGGGATTGCAGTAACCGCCGTAGCCCGGATAGTAGACGCCCGCGCCGCCGATCGAGAAGAACGCGCCCCAATCACCTCCACCGAAGCCGATGGAGAGGCTGACCGGGTAGCGCACCTCCCACGGGCTGAGGGGAGCCCAGGCCACGCCGCCGTCGCATACGCTGAAGCCGACGACTGCTGGGGACCAGTACTGCGTTTCGGGTCCAGGGCACCATGCCCAGCCGTATGGCTCATCGATCCACGTTCCGTAGTGGTACGGAGCCCAGCCCCATGGCTCGTTGGATACCCACGTCCAACCGAACGGGTCGACCCACGCCCAGTGGCCATCGCTGTAGGGCCGCCAGTCGCGTCGTCCGACGCGCGGCACCCAGACATGACCCCACTGCGAGTCCTCCTGCCAAACCCCGTAGTCACCCAGGTTGCCGGCGACAAGCGCGACATCCGGCGGGAGATAGGAGTCACCCTGATTCGGAGCATACAACTGCTCATCGCGCTGAGCGTTCCAGGTATCGAAGGAGTCTTGCGCGGGAAGCGGTGAGACTTCAAACTGAGATGAAGCATCCTGGATGTATAGATACTGGCTGGCGTCTACCCACGAGGTGCCTTGCTGCCCTTGTACCTGGGCACGCCCGGAGTATACGGCGACGCCGACCGCCTGCCCGGCGTTCACACGAAATCCAACCGGACCATCGGCCTTCACGGAAGCCAGCGGCGAGTCGACCTGATAGATCGAGTGCTGGTGAGAAACATGAAGCTCTGCAGACCCATTCTGCAGACTAAGCTCCGTAAACTCGCCTTGCGAATCGGAGTAGAGCGTCTGCAGAGTGATTACGGCGCCGTTACCGAGCCGCAGTGCGGAGCCGTCGTCAAACTGGACTTCGGCGCGGGCCGAGCCGCTCACCCAAATCTGTGAGCCCTGCCGCAGCGGCTGGTTTATGGAAGCGTCGGACCACGACTGGCCGGCGTCGGGCCGCCACGACACCTGACCGTCGATCGCCGAGAACCGCGCGAGGCGTACGGGCCCCTGCGAGGTAGTATCCGACGCACCGATACTGGCATCGGTGCCGGCGGCGCTCGGGTCGTAGGCTGTTTGAGCAGAGACGGCGGTTGCGGAGAGAGAGGCCGCGCCCAGAAGCGCGGCGAGCAGACCAATTCGGCCAAATTGAACACGACGTTTCATGCCGTGACCTCCTCGGCAAGCCAGAACGTTTAGCGAGGGCGCTGGAGAGCGAGCGGGCTTGCTGCGCGGCTCCTGCATGGAACTACGGATTTCGGGGCGTCGTGTGACGCGGCGTATCTGAGAGTTTACTACGAATTTCAAGCCGGTCTTCGCGCCCAGTTGCCGATGGGCGACATCCCCGCGACGGAGTGTGAGAGCACTGGGACTCGAACCCAGGGCCCACGCCTTAAAAGGGCGTTGCTCTACCAACTGAGCTATGCTCTCAACGGGCCGATGGTACCAGAACGCATGTCTGGTGTCAACGACCGCGTATTGCCCGCTTACGCCAGCGGATCGCTCAGCGTGATCGTCTGGTCGCGAGACGGGCCGACAGAAACGGTTGCAACCGGCACACCCGTCAGTTCGGAGATACGGTGCACGAGTTTCCGGGCGCTCAGCGGAAGCTCCGAAAACCGCCGAACCTCCGTCACGGGCTCATCCCATCCCGGCAGCTCCTCATAGACGGGACGTATGCCATCCGCTTGGAGGATAGACGAGGATGCGCATTCTGTCACGGTTCCATCCGGAAGCACATACGACGTGCACAACTTCACCGGACCAAGGCCCGAGAATACATCGAGGTGTCCCAGCGCCAAACTGGCCAGGCCGTTGATACGCACCGCATACCGCAGTACCGGAACATCCAGCCAACCGCACTTTCGCGGTCGCCCGGTGGTGGTTCCGTACTCGTTGCCACGCGCGCGAATCGCGTCACCCGTCGCATCCTCGAGGATCGTTGGAAACGCCCCTTCGCCAACGCGTGTCGCATAGACCTTGGAAACGCCGACGACCGAATGGATGGATGTTGGCCCGGCTCCGGTACCGATACATGCGCCGCCAGCTACGGTATGCGATGACGTGACGTAAGGATAGGTGCCGGAGTCGATATCGAGCAGGGTTCCCTGGGCGCCCTCGAAGAGCACCCCACCGCCGGCAACAGCCCGTGAAACCAGCACCGACGTATCGCACACGTGTGGTGCGAGCTCTCGCGCGGCCTCCGCGTATTCCGTCACGATGTCGGCAGCCGAGATACGTGCGTCTGGATCCTGCGATGCGAGTTCCGCGTTCTTGACCTTCAATGCCGCTTCCGTGGCCACAAGGAAACGGTCGGTTCGGATGAGGTCCGCCATGCGCACACCTAATCTCGCATACTTGTCGCGATAGGCTGGGCCAATTCCCCGGCCGGTGGTCCCGAGCTTGCCGGAGCCGCGGTTTAACTCCTCCAACGCATCCAGCCGCAGATGATACGGCATCACCACATGTGCTTCATCACTGATGAAGAGCCGATCCAATGACACACCGCGGTCCCGCAGATCGGCGATCTCGCGCGATAGGACGAGTGGATCGATGACTACTCCGGCAGCAATGATGCAGTCGACATGGGAGTGCAGAATCCCCGCCGGCATCAGGTGAAACTTCCAGGTGTCGCCGTTTGCGGTCACCGTGTGGCCCGCATTGGCGCCGCCTCCGTAGCGCACCACCATGCGCATGCGGCCGGCCAACATGTCCACAACCTTGCCCTTGGCCTCGTCGCCCCATTGGGCGCCGACAATCACAATGTTCTTATTCATGCGAAACCTCCTCGTGCAGACGGTGGAGAACCGCCATAATCGGTCCTCCCTTTTCCCTCATCTGCAGTCCACAAGGGGATTCGGAGGCGCTGCACCATGCGAGCAGCAGTACGCAACTCGCCGAACCGCCAAAACCGTGCAGCAAGCTGCGATTATGCCCCCAGCGGGGCCAGCTTGTCAACCAGGCGCCGCAGAGCCAGTCCGTCAGCCGGAGGTACCGAAAAAACGCCGCCGATGCTGCTGCTCGCAGCGCCGGTGACGCGTGGCAGAGCTGTCGGCAATCCACGCACGGCGCGCAGCCCCAGCATTGCAAAGGCCAGCGCCTCCTTAGCGTCACTGCTCACTCCGTATGCTTCGTGCGGCGACACCAGGGCGGGAGCCAGCGCCTGTTTCAGGCCATCCATCAGCGCGGGGTTGTGTACGCCTCCGCCACATACGATCACTTCCGAAACCGGCACGGCCGTGACCACAAAACTTGCAAAAGCATCGGAAACCGCGCCTACCGTGATGGCCGCAGCAGTCGCCATCGTGTCGGCCGAAGAGAGGTGCCGTCGACCGCAAGCATCGAGAAACCTCTCGCACCAACAATTGCCAAAGAGCTCGCGACCCGTAGACTTCGGCGGAGCCTTCCTGAACCATGCCGCGTCCAGTTCGGCTGCGACGGTCTCCGCGTCCGCGCGTCCTGCCAGCGCCAGGTGTCCGTCCTTATCGCAACGCAACTCACCACTTGTAAATCGCTCCGCCAGCCAATCCAGCACCATGTTGGCGGGTCCGATGTCGAACGCGACGACCTCATCTACGTTCGCTCCAGCTGGAATTACCGTAACGTTGGCGATACCACCCAGGTTAAGCACCGCACGCGTACAGCTATCGGATGCGAACAGTTCGTAGTCCACAACCGGAGCCAGCGGAGCGCCCTGCCCTCCCAGAGCCACGTCGGCCGTACGAAAGTTGGATATAGCCGGCCTGCCGGTCCGAGCGGCAATTACGGCCGGCTCGCCAATCTGGAGCGTGCCGGCGGCAGTGTTGCCGGCGAATTCATGCGCCGTCGGCTGATGCCAGATCGTGTGCCCATGCGAGGCAATAAAATCGATGTCCGAAATCTCCAGGCCGGCCGCGTTCGCCACGGTAAACGCCGCCTCAGCGAACTTTTCGCCGAGAACGACGCCAGCCAGGAGCGCCTCCGAAATCGGCGCCGCCGGTTGACAGAGGTTTAACAAAGCGCTCCGCATCGCGGCTTCATACGGAAAGCACTCAAATGCGCGCACGTGCCACTCCACGCCGCGATCAAGAATAGCGAACGAAGCGGCGACGGCATCCACGCCGTCGCAAGAGGTTCCGGACATAAGGCCGATCGCCGTGCCGCGAATAGCCCTGCTTGAAGACCTGATCTGGTATCCCGCTCCCGGCATCTTCTCGCCTCCGACGCCAACCAACAGCTATAATAGTGCCTGGCGGCCGTTTGGCTTCAACCCGAAACGGTGCGCGTCACGCTGAGGAGTCCACTTGCCAACTTACGCTTATCGTTGTACCGCCTGCCGCCGGGAGTTTACGACTGTCCAGAAGATGAGCGATGATCCGCTTAAGGTATGCCCGGACTGTGGCGGCCCGGTCGTAAGGTTGCTGGCGCCGGTCGGGATCGTCTTCAAGGGGTCGGGCTGGTACGTCAACGACAGTCGTGCACCGGATACCTCCGAACTCCCTCCGAAAGCAGATGCTGCCCCGGCTAAGGACGGCCAGGCTGGAGCAGAGGCAGGGTCTGCGGAGAGCGCAAAGGCGCCTTCGGCGGCGCCGGCCGGCAAGGCCGGCAAGGCCGAGAAAACGACGCCGGCCGCGTCGACCGCGGCCACGCCGGATCACAAGACGAAACCGCACGAATAACGCCGCCTAAAGAACTGCTGTTCACAGCGGCCGGCGTTAGTTCGAATCAGCTTCTGCTTCGGCTTCTGCTTTTGCTCCCGCCTGTTCGGGCGTCTCGACCATCTCCGCATCGGCCATCACGCGCACAAGGTTATCGTCGTTCTCCAGTGCGTCCGAGCATGCCATATTCACGAGGTGCCAGTACGGATGTTCTTCAGCAGCACGGATCGGCAAGCCAAGATCGTGTGCCTCGTTGCGGCTGATCACAAACTCATGTGTCGAGTACATCTCGATCAGGAGCTTACATATCCGTTGAATATCCTCTTCGCTCGTGGCTGAACATACATCCTCATTGCGCGCGTGCATCATCCGCACGGCATAGTCACCCGCCACGCGCAGCTGCTGGGCGGCGCGGTGCATCAGGTGTGGATCGAGCTTGGCGACAATCGGCTGCATGAATGCATCGATAAAGCGTGAGCTTTCACGAAGGCCCAGCTGTCGTGAGATGGCGGTATCGTTGACAAACGCGTTTGCGCCGCGAAGGACAAGCCGAACGCAAGTGTCTGCCAGATATTCGAGGCAGTAACGGGCATCAAGTCCCGATATCGTCTCCCCGTCGCGGTCCGGATGTGGAATCTGTACGTCCAGCGGTCCCAATTCGGCGCATGGTCCCATCCATATCTTGTCCATACCCAATACCAGAAGAGTCGCCGCACTTTTGGCATAGTCAGGTATTATAGCTTCAAGCACCATACACCTTGACCGCAAATCGAGAAACATTTTGTAGGTGGCATGCGCATCTCCGCCTAGCGATTGCAGCACAACGCAGATCTCGGTCTGCTCGGGCGGCGTCGAGATCGCCGCTTCCAACTGCTGATGAACGTGCCACTGAAGGTCGCGATCCATCGCCTCGTCAAGCCTTTGTACCAGGAAGAGCGTATAGCGCGTCAAAGCCACCTCGGTCGGTGGTGCCGATTTGGAGCGTGCGCCATTGCGACTCCTCGACGGTGCGGTGCGATGCGCAGTGGTTCGGCGAGGTTTTGCCGTTGATCTCATAGTTTTCTCCCGGTGCAAGACTTCCGGCGAGCAGAGCGTCGGACCCACTGACGCGAAAACATCCGGCCTCGCCTATGCGCGGGGCCGGATGTATTCCGAGAGCGGTTCCGGTCCGCGCGCTATTTCCTGTTTTCGAGTAGCAGGTGCCCGGTAACCGGGTCATAGCTGACGGTGACGTTCAGCGCCTCACGCACAAAAGAGACGGGAACGATCGCACGGCCCGAATCGATGAAGGGCGCCTGCTCCAGGGTCAGTGCCCGATCGTTGACGCGAGCGCCGCGCGCTCCGATCTTGAACTGGATGCTGGTGACGCTGTTCTTCGCCACGACCTGCTTGGAGCGGCTGAGCCACTGCAGGCTGCCACCTGTGTACTCGAAGATCTGGCGGAACGGCGCCAGTGGCACGCCATGTACCACGCGGGGCAGTACGTCGAAGTTCAGTTCAGTACCGTTGAAGTCGAGCCCGTACGGTCCGTTTGGCGCGAGAAAGTCGAGCCCATGCACTCCTGCGCCGGCCGGTACCAGCGCCAACGCCGGCGCCGTATGTGTAGGCGAGGCCGCGTGGTCGGAGCCCAGAGACGGCCTGGCAGCGATGTTGCCGCCTGGCTGCGGGCGCGCTGAAAGCCGCGCGAGGTGAATTGGTGCCGGTGCGACGGAAGGCACCATATCCACGAAGGCGTTGCTGTTGGAGAGTATGCCGCCGAATGCCGATGAGGCGTGCGGCGCGGGTGCTGCGCCATGCGGCGCCGGTGCGCTAACAGCTGGCGCTGGTACGTTGGCGAACGGCGCGGCCGGCCGCATGGAGTTACCATACCTGCCCGCGCCGGTGAGATGAGCCAGGTTCTCAACCGCTGCGATAGGCGCGAGCTTTGCTGGTGCAGCAACCGGTGCCAGCGCCGCTGCGATGCCGTGAACCACCGGAGCAGCTGCTGCGCCGCCAGCAGCGGTTCGGCGGGATAGGTCGGGCATTGTTGTTAGGCGCGATGTGAATCCGCCGGGATTGTTGACGCGCACCCGGAAAGAGAGGGTGCTGATTGCGGCGGCCGAAGCGCCGTCGAACACCTGCACCGACAAGAGGTGCGGGCCGTTCGGTACGGTCGTTGAATCCCAGTTGTAGGTGAAAGGCGCGTAATTGCCCAACGCCTGCCACTGATTGTCGACCAGGAAACTTACATAGGGGTTCTGAATCCCGGCATCTACACGAACCTGGATCGGAACAACGCCCTGAACCACCGAATTCTGAAATGGGGACGTCACGCGGGCGATAGCGTCACCGATCGATGCCCCGCCCACCATCATCCTGGCCGTGGCCTGGGCAGTGCCGCCGCGAACATCCCATGCCTTTATCTGGAGCTGGTGCTCTCCAGGTGAGAGGACGGTGGGATCGAGTTCAAACCTGATAATACCGTGGCCATCGTGCGTCTGGACCGCTTGATCCTTGATCAAAACGCCATCCAACAACAACTCCACCTTCTGGAGGTTGGCGCCATTGAATGAAACGGAAAGCGGAACCGTGGTGTCGCCGGTTACGTTCCCCGGCGCGACGATGTTGAGCTGCAGCCCGTTGATTCGCACCGGACCCAACACCGGTGACAGGGGCGAGGCGCCGGCAGCGGGCACAAGCCCTGCCCCGGCGACTATAGCGAACACGCAAGCCGACTGTTTCATGATCTGCTCAGTTGCTCCATTTCCCGTGGCGGCGCTCCACGGCGTTCGGCCGGCCCGTTTGCGGCAGCGTTGTCACAGTGGTCTGCGACCGGCCGCGAACGGGTCTGTTCACTGCATTCAGCGAACGAGCGACGTACTATTCACCACCGCATGCGGCGGCTCCTCCTGCATAGACGAGCCGGCGCAAATAAATGGCAGATAATTCTGCCGGAGGGCTTATGGGGAGCTGACGGGAGGCTGGTCTGTACCGTGCCGTTAGTGGATGGCTGCCGGATTTGGATTAATGGGCGGCGGACTTCCGGGCGACGTTGCGACCGGCGACAGCACAGACGGATGCGCCGTCTGGTCCGGGTGGATCCGCTTCTGGTATGCCATCCAGGCTTTCTGCGCCTTCTTCATGCGGGCATCATCGGTCTTCTCGCCGGCGGCGCCCATCGGCGTATTCAACCAATACGCAGGCGTCACCTGAGCGGCCACAGGATCTACAGGTGGCTTGACATAGGGAGCTTTTGGTCCCGGCGCCAGCTTTTTTTCGCTCCTCATAGTCTGCGCCATCTGGCCCATCTGCTTGACTCTGGCGATTTCAGCCTGATGCGGGTCGAGATTGGCCACCGCCTTCGGCGCGGGCGGCGGTGGGCCCGGCGGCGCCGGCGTTACAACACGGCCGACCCCATATATGGCGCCGATCAGCACAACCATCAGAACAACGGTGGTTATCGTTATTTTTCCGCTATGCATTGCTTTGACAAGCCTTCCGCGATTACAAGTGCCGCACTCGCTGCGCGCGTGCCGCCGCAGTATACGGGCAGAGCTCCTGCCCTGTCAACGAAGGTTACGCGGAATCGCCGTCCAGATGTTCCGCGCGGGACAATTCGCGGGAGAACTCAACGCCGGCGTCGGGGGCCTTAACCGGCACCGGAGTATTCAGGTAAAGCGCCGCATTCGCGGTGTCCTGCCAACTGGAGACACGCGCACTCACGATGTGCCAACCCAATCGCGCTGCAGCGCCCGCCATTTGGTAGAGCATCGACTGGGCGTCTGTGCCAACCGCCTCCACAATGACTAAACCACTGGCGCTTTCACCGTGCGAACCGGTCACCACAGGTGGCTGCGCCTTCACGATCGCCGACTTCCGTGCCGGAACGGTAGCGAGAACCGCATCAGCCGAGAGCTCACCCGACAGCAACCGTCGCAGCGCAGTGCTCACCTCTCTGCGTTTAGATGGCAGAATCGGTCGGCGCTTGTAATCAACCAGGAGCGTATCCATCGCGATTCTGTCGTCGGCGTCCTGGCGGGTCACAACCTGGGCGCTGTGCACATGCAGATCGCAAACGTACAAGCCGGCCGCGATACGCGCTAAGAGACCTGGCTTCGGATCGTCGAGCGCGTAGATCGCTATCTCGGTGCAGGCCGCATCGAAATTGTCTCGAAAATCGATGACAGGTTCTCCGGCGAGGACCGACCGGATGCAGCCGATGTCGAACGCTATCCGGTTCAATGGTCGGTTCAAGAGGTAGCTGGATGGGACGGCGGCAACGTGATGGCGCACCTCGGCCTCGGGGAGCTTTTCGAGCGCCAGGTCACGCGTGAGGCGGCTCCGAACGCGGCGGATCGCTGCGTCATCCCATCCCAGGGGCTCCTCATCGGTTAGAACTGCCGATGCGCGCCGCCACAGGTCGGAGAGGTATTGGCCAAATACACCGCTCCAGATTCCAGCGCCTACCGCGTGTACGTCGGCCCATGTCAACAGGTAGAGCATGTCCAGCCGCTCCACGTCGACCACCACACCGGTAAAGTCGCGGATTGTGGCGTCAACCTCCACATCGCGGAGCCGCGCCGTCTCCGACATCAGCAGGTGGTGACGCACGAGGAAGCAGACCGCATCCGCGGCTGCGGCGTCCCATCCCAGCCGGGCACAGACCTCGGCCACAATCTCCGCTCCGCGTTCCGCATGCCCGGATTCACCCATCGGCTTGGCGCAATCGTGGAGCAGCGCCGCAAGATGCAGCTGCTCGGGATGCGGCAGCCCACCGTACAACCGCTTCAGCTCCTCCTTGACCTCACTCGCGGGATCGTTGAGCGAATCCAACTTGCATAGGAGTTGAAGCGAATGCCAGCCCACGGTGAACTGGTGCGCACCGTCTCCTGGAACCTGCGTCATCGTCGGGCCAAGCTCCGGGATCATCCAGCGCAGCAGACCGAGCTGCGACATGGCGCGGACTGCAAACCAGACGCGAGTGCGGCCCGCCAGGATTCTTGTGAAAACTTCCGCGCAGGCTGCCGGCGGCGGCTCGTCACCTGCGGAGCCGGTGGCGGCGCAGATCCGGTCGCGGACGGCTCGTCCCAGTTGGAGGTCATACCGTTGAGCAAACTCGCATGCCCAGAACGCCCATGCAGGATCGCCGGCCGGCTCGCCACTGCTTGCCGGAACGATGACTCCGCCAACGCAATCCAGGCTGAGACTCAGGATCAGCCGCGAGTTGAGCAGCCTTTCCCATGCATCATCGGCTGCTCGGAAAATGGTCTCCATTGAGCCGTAAAGCTCTGTCATAAAGGCTTGCATAGCCTTAGGATCCGAAACATCCCAGCCAAGTGCGGTCGCCGTCTCCTCGTGCCGCGTGGCAACCAGTTGATTGCGGTCCGCGCCCGAAAGCGCCTGCAATGTATTCCGTATCGCCATAACCGAGAGGCGTGCTTCCGTCAGCTCCCGCGTGCCGTCACTGTGGTAATCGAGCCAGGCAGCCAGCCGATGGACACCACGCTCGCCACGGGCGCGGGCCGCATGAGTTTGTTCGGCAGCCTGCGCCATCCAGACGGCGAACTGGAGGTCGCGCAAGCCGCCGGCGCCCTCCTTCAGGTTCGGCTCAACCAGCCAGGGTGCTGTGCCGTAACGGTCGCGTGCCGTCGCGCGCTCCAGCTTCTTGGCAAAAGCAAACTCAGCCACATTGAAGGTTGACCAACAGGCTTCTTCAAAACTGAGAAACAGTCGCTGCGAGCCTGCGAGCAGCCGCGCGTCCATATAACCCGTCAGTGTGTGGTGATGCAGATCACCGAAGTCGCTGAGCAGCCGATATGCGTATCCGACTTCGATGCCGGCCCGTGCCATGAAGCTGTGCATGACCAGGCTGAACATCGAGCGAACTAATGCATCAACGGCCAGGTTGCCATCGCGTGCAGCGATAAACGTAAGATCGATATCGGACCATGGCGCCAGCTCCTCACGACCGTATCCGCCGGTAGCCACAATAGCGATAGGCGAGCGGTCCGGAGCGGTGCCGGTCTCAGCGCAGGCGGCGGCGAAGAGCTCCTTGATCGCGGTATCGGCGGCGGCCGTCAGCTCACGCGATGCGGCGGCGGCCTGAACGCGGCGACCCGACTCGCTCGCCGCACCGTCGCCTTCCGCGCCACGCAACCTGTCGAGAATCGCGATACGCGTCTGAATCAGGCGGTCCGCCACACCATCGCCGCGATCCGCGGCGCCACTCTGGTCGCCCGAAACCGAGTCGGGGCCCTCAGTCACACTCGCAGCCGATCGTACCGGAGTCGCCTAACCCTCACGAATCTCCACCACGAGGCCAATAGAGCGCAAAATCCTGGCCACACGCTCGCATTCCGGTAGATCGGCGTAGTGCACGGCGGCCTTCCCCAGGTGGTGTATCTCCCATGTCTCCATCGCGGCCTCTTCCAAACAGCAACCCGTAGCTTTCTGCAGAATTGCAATCACGGCGTCAAATGTGTTGTAATCGTTGTTGAAGACCACAACCACATGGTCCCAGTCGCGCTGATGATCGCTGGTGCTCTTGGGGTCCTTGATGATCTCCGGTACCGCGATTTCACCGGTGCTTGCTGCTGCCGCGTGCCATCGACTCTTCTGCGGCGGGGTCGTGTTCGGCATGGACCAATCGGACAAACAGATCCTCCAGCGTTGAAGCCGCCCGCCCCACGAAATGCACGCGCAAGCCGGCATGCACCGCCGCGGCGGCAGCGTCGGCTGCTTCATCCTCGGTGCCAAGGTTCGCGATTGCTCGGTCATCATCCTGTTTGAATACGCCGCCAGGCGCGCAAAATGCAGCAATTGCCGGTACAGCGCCTCGGACGCAGACCTGGTACGGCGCTGATTGTCGCAGCATCGTCTCCAATGAACCGGCGGCGACTACACGGCCGTGATCCAGTATCGCGACCTCGTCGCAAGTCTGCTCGACCTCCGAGAGAATGTGTGAATTGAGGAACACAGTAGTTCCACTCTCCTTCAGCGTCCGGATAACGCCACGGAGGTCGCGGCGGCCAATGGGGTCCAGCGCCGAAGCCGGTTCATCCAGAATGACGACGTCCGGCCGGTGCAAAACCGCTTGCGCCAGACCAACACGCTGCTGCATTCCCTTTGAGAACTCGCCAACGCGCGTGTCGGCGCGCCCAGCCAGGCCTACCAACTCGAGTGTTGGCGCGATACGCAGCCGGAGTTCGGCCTCGCTCATGCCCTGTAGGCTCCCGTGGAGGCGAAGCAGCTCCGTTGCGGTGAGAAACGGATGAAACTGAAACTTCTCCGGTAGAAAGCCCACGCGCCGCCGCGCCGCCCAATGGCCGACACTCTCGCCAAGCATGCGGGCTTCGCCGCATGTTGGATGCAGGCTGCCGAGCAGTGTGAGGATAGTGGTGGTTTTGCCTGCGCCGTTCGGGCCAAGGAATCCGAACACAACGCCGCGCTGCACCGATATGTTGAGGTCGCGAATTGCCCAGGTCCGACGGAAGCGCTTGCCAAGCTCTAAAGTCTCTATGGCCGGCGCACTCGCGCCCGAAGCGGTCACGCGTGGATATCCCGGTGCTGAAAAACGATCAGAGCGACGATGGCGGCTGCGATTGTCCAGGCTGCCACATACCAGATGCCTCCGGCTGGCGGGCCTATCTTAACCGGCGGATTGAAGAAGTTGGGATCGACGGCGCGCGGTGACAGGGTTCCGAGGCTGCGTTCCACCATCACCTCCACGTGATTCAGCGGGGTGAGATACCTGAGGATGGTTCCAGCCAACACGAGGGCACGCACGTGAAACTGCATTCCCATGATGCGGATTAGCAGGTGTGGCCATGCCGCGGCGCCGCAGACGAGCGCGAAGCTGGCAGCAAGGGCCGTTGTGCAGAACGTGGAGAACATTAGCGTGAGCGTGCTGAACATGACCGGGTAGAGCATGCTGACTGCGCCGGCGAGGAACAGTGTTGGAAAGGATTGATGCGTCTGCACAAGAAGCGAAACCCAGAGAAGCGTGGTCCAAAACAACAGGTTCAGGGCCATCACGCAGTTGATGCCGAGCCATTTGCCCGCTAACACATGCCAGCGCGGCATCGGTTTGGCAAGTATACAGACCAGGATGCCGCGCTCGATCTCACTCGATACCGCGCCGCATGAAAGGCCGATCACCTCGATAGCGCTGAAGAACTTCAGCATCGGCACACCCATGAACACCACCATGAGCACGGCTACGCTTTGCCACCGGCCGGTTGTCGGTATCGGAACGTCGTGCTTGCCGAAGAACAGCGGCATCAAGGATATCAAGAAAAAGAAGAATGCAATCACCACCGAGATCAGGTAGAGCCTGTTCCGCATGGTCTCACGGACCGTCAATCTGGTAATGATAACGATATTGCGCAACGACGGCTCCATCCCAAGCTGCCGAAGCGACCGAATGGCCAAAAACGGCAAGCCCCAGACCGCCATTCTGGAACTGTTGGTCGGCATTGTCAAGCGCTCGTGCTGCATGCGGCACGGTTTGAGACGAGCGATTCTCCGCGGTCGAATCCTTGTGGTACGTCAAACCACGGCCGATATGCCCTCTCAATGTGGGTTAGCCGGACGAGGCTGGGTATAATCCCCATCATTGGGCCCGGACGCCGCCCCTCTCAACATGGCCTTTGCGCACTTTCAGGAGTTTTTGCAGCAGCTGGAGCAGGCCGGTGAGCTTAAACGCGTCACCGAGCCGGTCGATCCGTACCTGGAGATCACCGAAATTGCCGATCGCGTGATGAAGTCGCCCGGCGGCGGTTCCGCTCTGCTGTTCGAGCATCCCAAGGGCAGCGACATTCCGGTAGCGATCAACTGCTTCGGCTCCCGCGCCCGCATGAGTCTGGCGCTGGGCGCGGCTGACCTGGATGATATTGCGGATGAGTTAGCCGCGCTGCTGAAGCCCGAGATGCCGGCGGGAGTCCTTAACAAGGCGCGAGCCGCCTGGCCTCGCCTCAAAACGTTGATGACGCTGCCGCCACGCCGCGCGAGCGGCCCCGGACGCTGCCAGGAGGTTGTCAATCTTGGCGCGGATGTCGACCTGACCAAGCTGCCGGTCCTGACCTGCTGGCCACAGGATGGTGGCCCGTACATCACCTTGCCGCTGGTCTTCACGCACGACCCACTGACCGGCAGCCGCAACGTGGGTATGTACCGGATCCAGGTGTTTGATGCCCGAACGGTGGCGATGCACTGGCAGATGCACAAGGTCGGCGCCGAACACGCGCGACGGCGCGCGGAACAAGGCGGCAAGATCCAGGTTGCCGTGGCGCTCGGTGGAGACCCGGCCTTGACCTACGCAGCAACCGCGCCCCTGCCGCCCGGAATCGACGAGATGCTGTTCGCCGGGTTTTTGCGCCATAAGCCCGTATCGCTGGTTCGGGCCAAGACGGTGGAGATCGATGTGCCGGCCGACGCGGAGATTGTAATCGAAGGGGAGATCGACCCGGCGGAGACCCGAATGGAGGGGCCGTTTGGCGATCATACGGGGTACTACTCACTGGCCGACCTCTATCCCGTGCTGCATGTATCTGCGATTACAATGTGCCGGGCTCCCGTGTATCCCGCAACGATTGTGGGGCGTCCGCCGATGGAAGATGCCTGGTTGGGCAAAGCCACGGAGCGCATCTTTCTGCCGCTGCTGCGACTCACACTGCCCGAAGTAGTGGATATGAATCTGCCGCCCGAAGGTATCTTCCACAATATCGTGCTCGTCTCAATCCGAAAGCGATATCCCGGGCACGCTTTCAAAGTGATGTACGCCCTGTGGGGGCTTGGCCAGGCGATGCTCTCAAAAATGATCTTCGTCTTCGATGCCGAGGTCGACGTTCAAAACGTGCAGGAGTGCCTGTGGCGGCTGGGCAACAACATCGATCCGGAGCGCGACACAGTGATTGTTCGCGGTCCCATCGATGTTCTCGATCACAGTTCGCGGGCGCTCGGCTTCGGAAGCAAAATAGGCTTTGATTGTACAAAGAAGCTTCCCGCCGAGGGCTTCGATCGCGAGTGGCCGGATGTTATCGAGATGTCGCCTGAGATTAAGACGCGCGTCGACAGGCTCTGGCCCAAACTGAAGCTGTAAGAGCCGGCAGGTAGCTTTGCCGGCTGCCACAAGCGGGAATTGAACGGAGACTGAATAGCTCTATATGCCCAAAGAAACGATAACTCCGCGAGCAGCCGACTACTCGCAATGGTACCTGGACATTGTGCGGGCGGCCGACCTGTCGGAAAACTCCGGTGTGCGCGGCTGTATGATTATCAAGCCGTACGGCTTCGCCATCTGGGAGCTTGTTCGCGATGCGCTGGATGCGCGGATTAAAGCCACGGGGCACGTGAACGCCTATTTTCCCCTTCTCATACCGATGAGCTATTTGACGAAGGAGGCGGAGCACGTGGCCGGCTTCGCTCCGGAGGCCTGGGAGGTCACGCGAGGAGGTGGCGAACCGCTTCCGGAGACCTATGTGATTCGACCCACTTCGGAAACGATCATCGGCGAGGCCTTTTCGCGCTGGATCAAGTCGTGGCGCGATCTGCCGATGCTGGTCAATCAGTGGGCCAACGTCATGCGCTGGGAGATGCGGACGCGGCCGTTTCTGCGCACTTCGGAGTTCCTCTGGCAGGAGGGCCATACGGCGCATGTAACCGAGGAGGAGGCAGAGCGGGAAACGCTGATGGTCCTCAATGACGTGTACGCCGAGACTGTTGAGAACGTGATGGCGCTTCCGGTATTGAAGGGCATGAAGACCGAGAAGGAGAAGTTTGCCGGCGCGGTTCGGACCTACACGATTGAGGCGATGATGCAGGATGGCAAGGCGCTGCAATCGGGCACCAGCCACAACCTGGGGCAGAACTTTGCGCGCTCGTTTGACATGAAATACCTCTCTTCAGCAAATACCGAGGAGTATTGCTGGACGACTTCATGGGGCGTATCAACGCGGCTGATCGGCGCCCTCATCATGGCCCACAGCGACGACGAGGGTTTGGTGCTTCCGCCGGCTGTGGCGCCTATCCAGGTTGTGATCGTCCCATTGTGGCGAAGTGACGCGGAGCGCGAACAGACGGTCGCGGCTGCGCGCCGACTTGGAGGTGATGCGGGGAATCGCTTCCGGTGGCATGTCGACGACCGCGAAAACCTGTCACCCGGCTTCAAATACAATGAGTGGGAGGTCAAGGGAGTACCGGTACGCGTGGAACTGGGTCCGCGCGACCTGGCATCCGGGAGCGTCATGGTCGCCCGACGTGACCTACCCGGTCGCGACGGCAAGCAGCCATTTCCGCTGGAGACGGCGACCGAGCGCATTGAGGCGCTGTTGACCGATATCCAGGCCAGCATCTACAAGCGCGCGCTCGATTTCCGAACCTCGCACACGTTTGAGGTCGAAACGCTTTCCGAATTCTCCGACGCAATCGAGAGCGGTTTTGCCGCCTGCTGGTTTGACGGCGATAGCGGGGCGGAGGATGAAATCCAAACGCGCTGGAAGGCGACGGTTCGCCTCTTGCCGCTGGAGCCGCCTCAAGGCCAAGGAGCTTGCTTCTATACCGGACGGAGAACCACACGGCGGGCCGTCTTCGCGAGGTCGTATTAGGTGGTTGAGTCTGCCGGTGTCACAGACAAGCGCCTGGTGGTTGCAATCACCGGCGCGAGTGGCGCCGCCTACGCGCGCCGGCTGCTTCAGGTCACAGCCGAACTCTACTCCGAAGTGTACGTTACCATGACCGCGCAGGCGGTTCAAGTAGCCCAGCAGGAACTGCTCGTTCAGCTGGACGCTGACACGCCGGATATGGAACTGCTCCTGGGCGCGCCCTGCCCCAATGTGATCCCGGTCGCCGGCAGAGACTACTTTTCACCGCCGGCAAGTGGCTCGTTCCGGCACGACGGCATGGTGGTGGTACCTTGCTCGATGGGCACACTGGGACGCATCGCCAACGGCATCAGCAACGACCTGATTACGCGCGCAGCCGACGTGTGCCTGAAGGAGCGGCGTAAACTCATCCTGGTACCGCGGGAATCGCCGGTCAATCTCGTCCAGCTTCGCAATATGACGGCGGTGACCGAAGCCGGCGCAGTGGTGCTTCCGGCTTCCCCGGGCTTTTACAATCGACCCACCTCGGTCGATGATCTGGTCGATCACGTGGTCGACCGGATTCTGATGCAGTTGGGCGTTTCCCGCCGGCTTTCTCCAGAATGGCAACATCCCAACAACTAGGCGTTGCGCCACTGCGCCGTATGCGGCAGCTGCTGGAGCTGGTAAAGTTTGAGCATACGGTCTTCGCACTTCCTTTTGCATTGATTGCCTTTGACCTTGCGTGGCGGCTGCCACATCCACAGCGCCCCATCACCGCGGCTTTGCTCTGGATTGTGACAGCGATGGCTGCAGCTAGAACCGGTGCAATGGCGTTCAACCGCCTGGCGGATTCACGGCTGGATGCCCGTAATCCCCGTACAGCCGGCCGTCACCTGCCAGCCGGAATACTGACGGCTCCGCAGGTCTGGCTGCTTTTCACGCTGGCGGTGGCCATGTTTGAAGGTGCCGCATGGCAGCTCAATTGGCTCTGTCTGGAACTATCGCCGATCGCCTGGATCCTGCTGCTCGGTTACTCCTACAGCAAGCGGTTCACCTGGTTGTGCCACTTCTGGTTAGGCGCCGCGATCGGGCTCGCGCCCTCGGCCGTATGGATCGCCGTGACCGGGTCTGTAGCGCTCACACCGTTGCTGCTGTCGGCCACAGTGATGCTCTGGATCGGTGGATTCGATATTCTCTACTCCCTTCAGGATTTAGAGCATGATCGGAACGCTCCAGTCTACTCGCTGCCGAAGCAATTTGGTCCGGCGCGAGCGCTGGCTGTATCGCGCACGATGCACGCGATGATGGTTCTGCTTTTGGTATGGCTGGGCTGGGCCGCGCACCTGCACCTGATTTACGCCGTAGGTGTCGTGGTGACGGCCGGATTGGTGTTCTACGAGCAACTGCTGGTGAAGGCAGACGACTTTAGCCGATTGAACCTGGCCTTCTTCACTCTCAACGGTTGGGTCAGCGTTTGCCTGCTGGTATTCGTTTGGCTGGATACCCTCGTAAAGCTGCCGAGGTGACACTGTGACTCTGCGAATCGGCTGTGTTCCGTATCTCAACGCCCGGCCACTGGTCGACTACTTCGATGGGCCCGAATCTCCACAAGGATGCGAGTTGATAACCGCGCCACCTTCGCAGCTGGCATTGATGCTGCGAGCGGGATTTCTGGACGTCGCGAACGTCTCCACATTTGAGGCGCTCCGCCTGCCTGGCCTTCGGATCGTACCGGGCATATCGGTCTCTGCCGATGGACCGGTGAAAAGCGTACGCCTTTTTCACCGTCGGCCCCTACCGGACCTGGAAACCGTTGCGCTCGACTCCAGTTCGCTGACCTCGGCAGCATTGATCCGCCTGTTGTTGAGCGATATGTACGGCTGCAATCCGGCGTACCGGAGTGCCGAGCCAGACTTGCCACGAATGCTGGCAGCACACGACGCAGCGTTACTGATTGGCGACCTCCAGCTATTTCACAACCTTTCCGGCGTCGGTGTATTCGACCTTGGCGCGGGATGGAAGCAGATGACCGGCCTTCCGTTTGTCTATGCGCTCTGGTTGGCGCGCGAGGAGGCAGCGACATCCGGATTGACAACGCTTCTCCAGGCATCACGTGACTGGGGCTGCACGCACCTGGATGCCATCGCCGACCGCTGGTCGTGCCGGCTCGGTTTGCCACCTGAGCAAGTGCACGACTATTTCGACCACGTCATGCACTACGGGCTTGGTCCGGAGCGCGCTGCCGCCATTCTGGAGTACCAGCAGCGCCTGCACCGTGCCGGCCTCATTGCCCGCTGCGACCCGCTGAAGTTCGCACCCGAGGCTGCATCGGTACCGGGAGTTGCTGCCACGGCTCGCTAACACCGCTGAGTGGGCTGCCGCGATGCATCCTCCTGCGCAGGAAGTCGGACGAGCGGCGGTGAAAGGAGTGGCCTACACCGTGGGGATTGGGCTTGCAGGAGTGGTTTTGCACGCATGATGATTTTGATGGCCGCCGAAGCAAGCGCGGCTGAGATATCGCAGGTTATTGAGCGCATTCAAGCCCACCAGCTGAACGCTCTGCGTCTGCCGGGCGACGTCCATGTGGCGATTGGTATCTCGAGTGCGATTCCGCCGGAGCTGCGCGAGCCCCTCACCGGCATCCTTCAGGCTCTGCCGGGCGTTGAGTCGGTTATTCAGATCAGTCGGCCGTACAAGCTGGCCTCGCGCGAGTTTCGGCAGGCCGATACCATAGCTGCGATTCGCGACGTGCGAATCGGGGGCAGCCGGTGTGTTGTGATTGCCGGTCCATGCTCGGTGGAGTCGCACGAGCAGATATTCGGCGCAGCCGAGGCAGTGAAGGCTGCCGGCGCTGTTATGCTGCGCGGCGGCGCCTACAAGCCGCGCACCTCTCCGTATGCGTTTCAGGGTCTGGGTAAGGAGGGGTTGGAGTTGCTTCAGGCCGCCGGCGAGAGGTACGGCCTGGCAACCGTAACCGAGGTGATGTCTCCCGAAGACGTCGGCCTCGTGGCGGACCATGCCGATATGCTGCAAATCGGCGCTCGCAACATGCAGAACTATGCGCTGCTGGTCGCCGTCGGTAAGCGTGGGCATCCCACGCTGCTGAAGCGTGGGCCCAGCGCATCGCTCGACGAGTTCCTCCTGGCCGCCGAGTATCTGCTCCACCACGGCTGCACCAATGTGGTCCTATGCGAGCGAGGAATCCACCCGCTGGACCGAACACATACCCGCAACACGCTCGATCTGAACGCCGTACCGGTTCTGAAGCAGCTGACCCATCTGCCGGTACTCGTGGACCCGTCGCACGGCACTGGCATCAGCCGTCTGGTGTCGCCGATGGCACGGGCTGCGATCGCCGCCGGCGCCGACGGTCTGATCGTGGAAGTCCACCCGAGCCCGCGCGAGGCGCTGTCCGACGGAGCGCAGTCGCTTGCTCCTGCGCAGTTCAAGGAGCTGATGACACAGGTTGCACGCGTGGCGCAAGCCATCGACCGCAGCCTTTAGTCCGGGCACACGCCGGGATGAGGAATCCGGGCTTTGGTTTATAATATGTTCGCTTGCCGCAAATGCGGACGGCTGCCGGCGGCATCGGCCCCGACGGAGGAGGAGACTGGCGTTGAGCAAATCGAGACTAATCGGCGTTGTTGCCGCGACGGCGACCGTGTTTGTCGCTGGCTGTCACTCCGGCGGCGGTTCGGGCAGTAGCAGCTCTGCCGGCGGTACTACCCTTCACATCGCCTGGGCACAGTGGAAGCCGTCGGACTACCTTCAGACTGTTGCGAACGAATACACCAAGCAGACCGGTGTGAAGGTGGTGGTCGACCAGATTCCGTGGTCTCAATACCAGGACAAGATCACCACGGCATGGTCGGCCCACAGTTCTGCATACGACCTGATCGTGGGTGACAGCCAGTGGCTGGGTCTTGGAGCGACGCAGGGCCATTACGTGGACCTGACCGATTGGGCAAAAACACATGTGGACATGGCCGGAATGTCTCCGGCTGCGTTAAGCAAGTACGGTGAGTACCCGCCGGGCAGCGGGAAGTATTACGGCATGCCGTGCGAGAGTGACGGCATTGGATTCGCCTACCGGAAGGACCTCTTCGAGAATCCAGCGGAGAAGGCGGCATTCCTGGCCAAATACCACTATCCTCTGGCGCCGCCTACAACCTGGGCGCAGTTCCGGGATATCGCCGAGTTCTTCACTCGGCCACAGCAGAAGTTGTACGGCTGCTCACTCTTTTACTCCAAGGAGTACGATGCGGTAACGATGGGTTTTGATCAGGTGCTTTGGTGCTATGGCGGCCACCTGAAAGATGCCAACGGGGTGGTGCAAGGAGTTATCAATTCGCCGACGGCCGTGAACGCACTCAAGTTCTATGCGCAGGATCTCAAGAAGTTCACTCCGCCCGGCTCATCCACCTACTACTTTAACGAAGATCTTGAGGCATTTGCCAGTGGCCAGACTGCTATGGTCGAAGACTGGTTTTCATTCATGCCGGGCTTTACCGATCCGAACGGCAAAAACAAGAACTACCTGAGCAAAACCGGCTACTTTATCTCCCCGGCAGGGCCGGGCGGCCACTACATTCAGCTTGGCGGCCAGGGCCTCTCAATCTCCTCGTACTCCAATCAAATCCCGGAGGCCGAGAAGTTCCTGGAGTGGTTCGAAAAACCGGAGCAGCAGCAGAAATGGGCGCAGCTGGGCGGCCTGACGGCAACGCTGAAGGTGCTGAACTCACCGGCTTTCGATACCTACGCGCCGTATAACAAGGTCTTCTCCGAAAGTCAGAAGTACTTCCGCGACTTCTACAACAATCCTGCGTACGCTGCTCTGTTGGATAGCTGCCAGAAGCACTGGAACGCAGTGGCATCCGGACTCGAAACGCCGCAGCAATCGCTGGATGCAGTGGCTCAGGAACACACGCAGATACTAAAGAGCGCGGGTCTGTTGAAATAGCCGCCCGGCGCATCCCTGTGCGGATCCGCGTGCGGGCGTTGGCGCCTGCCGCAGCGGTTTCAACAAAGGCCGCAACAGCTGGAGGCGTGCGCGCCCGCTGTGCTCGCCTGCCCGTTATACTGCCTGAACTGTCTGTACGATCCCCTCGGGCGATTCCATCAAGATGACCGACGGCGACACCGAAGCATCAACGACCGCGCGCCGCCGGCTGCCGGCTCTCTCAGACAGGTCTGTCGCCAACCTGTTCCTGCTGCCGACTATCCTTCTGCTGGTCGCAATGAATGTGTTTCCCCTTGTCTGGTCCCTGTACCTGGCATTTTGCCGTTACAGCACTATTTCCAACAATGGGCCGGTGTGGGTGGGCGGCGCAAACTTCTCCGCGCTCCTGACCGATCCGTCCGCGCATCAGAAGTTCACGGTAACCGCGACGTTCACGCTCTGCGCCGTCGGAATCGAGATGGCAGCGGGCTTCTGCCTGGCGCTGCTTCTACACCGGGCATTCCGCGCCAAGGCGCTGATTACCACACTGCTGCTCTTGCCGATGATGCTTTCGCCCGTGGTGGTGGGCCTGTTCTGGCGCCTGATGTTCGACTCCACGACGGGTCTCGTCAACTTTCTCCTCCAGGCTGCCCACCTTCAGAACCCGCTTCACCCGGTCAGCTGGCTTGGGCGGCCAGGCTACGCGATGGCGGCGCTGGTAATTACGGATGCGTGGATGTGGACCCCATTCGTAATGCTGATCTCATTGGCGGGCCTCAGCGCAGTGCCACCACACCTGTATGAGGCCGCCGAGGTCGACCGCGCATCCGTCTGGTTCAAGTTCCGGCACATCACGCTGCCTATGACGGCGCCGCTACTGATGGTTGCGCTCCTGTTCCGGACGATGGACTGCTTTAAGCTTTTCGACACCGTATTTGTCCTGACGTCCGGCGGACCCGGTTCCACCACGGAAACCGTCTCTTACAGCCTGTACAAACAGGCCTTCCAGTTTCACAACACCGGCGCCGCATGCGCGCTGGCGTATGTCATCCTGCTTGTAATCATCGGCCTTTCCAACATCTACATGAAGTGGCTGGCCCACATCCGCGGCGAAGGTACGGCAGATGACAGTTCACTGTGGTCCTCCACCGTTCAGCGCATCGCGCGTGGTACCAGGCTGCGCAAGCTTGCCGAACGCCCCGACGCATTTGCAATCGGACTGGCCGCAGCGCTGATGCTTGTTCTGGGTGGTGGCCGGTGGCTTGTGCAGAACGCTGCGGTCGCTGGTTGGTGCACCGGCGCCGTAGCATCGGTTGTCGCGCTGGTGTGGGTCGGTCAGTTGCTGCTGGCGCGCGCGCCAGCTTTGGTCCGCTCCGTGGTCCTCAACACACTGCTTCTTGGCGCCCTGGCGGCTTTTCTACTGCCGATCTACTGGATCACGGTCACCAGTTTGAAACCGCCGGTGCTGATCGACAGCCTGACGCCACGCTTCATCTTCCATCCGACACTGGTCAACTACGGTTCACTGCTGTTTCACCACCTCAACGACGACCCGTCGGCAAGAATCACAGGACTTTCGGCATTCCCAGTAAAGCTGTTCAACAGCCTGCTGATCGGTTTGGCTGCGACGGCGCTGGCCCTGCTTCTGGGCACTACCGCAGCCTATTCTCTGGCACGATTTCGGATCAAGGGAAAGTCAGACGCGCTGTTCTTCATCCTGAGCACGCGTATGCTGCCGCCCATCGTGGTCGTGATACCCATTTTTTTGATGTACCGATTTCTCGGACTGCTGGATACGCGCCTGGGGCTCGTTATTCTGTACACGATGACCAACGTATCGTTTGCGGCATACCTGATGAAGGGCTTTTTCGACGACATTCCGCACGAGTATGACGACGCTGCCCTTCTGGACGGCTGCTCGCGCCTTCAGGCATTCCGACGGGTCTCACTGCCTCAGGCAACGACGGGGATGGCGGCAACAGCGGTCTTCTGCTTTATCACGGCATGGAACGAGTTTGCGTTCGCGCAGCTTCTGGCGACCGGCGAGCCGCTCACCGCCCCACCCTATATCGTCTCGCGCACCGGCTCTGGCGGTATCGATTGGGGACCAATCGCGGCAGGCGCGCTGATCTTTCTGATACCGGCCGCCCTGTTTACCTTTCTCATGCGTCGCCACCTGCTGCGCGGCGTAACTTTTGGTGCAATAAAGCGGTAAATGGCAAGAGTTCAAGTAATCGACCTGGTGAAGCGGTTCGATGCCAATGTGGCTGTGAACCAGATATCGCTTGATATCGCAGATGGCGCTTTCATGGTGTTCCTTGGCCCATCGGGCTGTGGCAAAACCACCACGCTGCGCTGCATTGCCGGCCTGGAGCAGCCACAATCCGGCTCGATACGGATTGACGGCCACGATGTGACACGGCTGCCGCCTTCAGCGCGCGACATCGCCATGGTGTTTCAACAGTACGCCATCTACCCGCACATGACGGTAAGGCAGAACCTGGAGTTTCCCCTTCGCGCAGCCCACATGCCGCGTTCCACAGTGGACGAACGTGTGATCGAGACGGCAACGATGCTCCACATTGAGAAGCTGCTGGAGCGGCGCCCCGGCAAGCTCTCTGGAGGCGAGATGCAGCGCGTCGCGATTGGTAGGGCTATGGTCCGGCGGCCGCAGGTGTTCCTTATGGATGAGCCGCTCTCAAACCTGGACGCCAAACTGCGCGCCGAGATGCGGAGCGAGATCAAGCGGCTGCAAAACGACCAACGAGCGACCACCGTGTATGTGACGCACGATCAGCTTGAGGCCATGAGCATGGCCGATCAGATTGCTGTAATGTACGGCGGCATCCTGCAGCAGGTGGGTAGCCCCGCGGACGTGTACGACCGGCCGGCTAATCTGTTTGTGGCGGGATTCATCGGCTCACCCGCCATGAACTTCCTGCCATGCCGGCTCCGAACTGCCTCCCACGTGTTCGCCGTTGAGGGCGCTTCGGAAGTACCCATCCAGTCGCCGGCGGTTCCCCGCTTTGAGCGGGCAACGGACTCCGGATCCTACGTACTTGGCATCCGCCCTGAGGATATTGCCCTCAGCGTGGAGCCAAAGCCCGAGTTTACGGAGGCGGAGGTCTACGTGGTTGAGCCTCTTGGTTCCGAGAATATTGTGAACGTGGTGATAGGCGGAAAGATCGTCAAGGTGCGGACTGCGCCAACCTTCACCGCTCGACCAAAAGAGCGACTGTACGTGCGGTTTGAGCACACGCGATGCCATCTTTTTGATATGGAGACCACAGAGGCGGTGAGCCGCTGATGCTGCAGGGCCGGTTTGGTCAAGCGATGGAGGCGATATCGCTGACGCTCATCCTGGGAGGTATTGTGGCGCTGTGCCAGGCGCACTCACAGGTGCTGTACCACCATGGACTCGGGATACTGGTTGTTGGGTGGCTGGGTTTCAGCGTCTTCTCACACCGCAAGCCGGTATTGGCCAATGGCGCCGGTGGGAACCCCCAAACGACGATTGACGGGCGGCCGCCGGCCAGCGTGACGCTCGAAATGGAACCGCCTGTCGTAGGCGAGCGTCCGGACCATTCGACGGCTTGAGCCGACCCGAACCGGCGCATCGGTCCCGCGGATTTGGCGAGAAACAGCGCTCCAGCGCACGCACACTCGGTCCCGCGGGCCCATAAGGCCGTGCCTGAGTGGGCTTAACCGGGTCTCACGTCCCTAAACGCGTGGCATACTGCGTGCAAAACTACTGTGTGGGCGAGAACAGTGTGCCCAGCAGTCAGTCTTCACCGGAGTTCCCGGGTGCCGCAGGAAGTGTAGAACCATGATGAGCGACTTTGTACGCGTGACTCTCGATTTGGCCGCTGTGGCGATGGCGTTGCCGGCTGTTGGCCTTGCGACCCAGGTGTGGAAGCTGCGCAGCCAGCAGGTCCGCGTCTGTCGTGAGCGACAGGGCGAAGGGTACGCTGAGTTCGCGGCAGCCTTTACCGGCGCCAACCCGAACCTTCTGCATGCCGTATATCAAACGCTGCAGCAGATGGCGCTTGCGCCGGGCATGCCGGTGCGGGCCGGCGACTCACTGGAGCGAATGTATGGCATCGGCCAATTTGCAGGCACGAGGGCGTCCGAAGTGTGCGAATGGATCGGCGGACTTGCCGGTGTGTCCCGGGTTGCCGCGCCGGGAGCCATTGAACCTGCGACGGTGGCAGACCTTGTGGACGCGCTGGCCGCTCCGAATCCGGTCCAGGCGAGTCGGCGACGCGTTATTCAGCCGGCAGCCAGAACTCGGGTTGCGCTGGTCGCCAATCGCTGAACCTGTCTGAATCAAATTACGCGCTGCTTTAAAGGCTCCTCCGGTCACATTCCGGATGGAGCCTTTATTGCTGCGCCGCCCGCGGAAGGTAGCCGCCGCGCTTTTACCCGTAAGCCCCGCTTGGCAAAAAGCCCAACAGCCGCTTCAGGCGATCGTCTGCGCCCTGGAAGCAGTGCTCGGGCATCATGTAGTTCATAAACGGCGCATACTTGTGACCAACCAGCCGGCGTGCATACGAAACCTGCGTCATGTAGCGAGGAACGGTGCTGAGATTTGGCGCACCACGATGCCACACCTGATTGTTGAACATGACCACGCTGCCGGCGCCGCCAAGGCAGGATTCAATTCGGGGCTCGTACTCAGTCCCGCTCATATCGCCGCTCGGCGAAGCGCCGAACAGATGCGAACCCGGTATCACCTGCGTAGGACCGTTCTCCACGGTAAATACGTCGGTCAGGTAGTAGTTGGCTGTAAACAGCAAGACAGGCAGGCGTACATTCGTCGGCGGCTTGCCGTCGGTAACCAGAAAGTGCGGCGGGTCATCCTGGTGCCAGGTTGTTATGCCCTTTCCAACCGGCGTGCGAAACGAGTTGTTGTGTACTACGTGCGTGGTTGTCGCGATGAGGGCCTCAGCGAATGACACGATCGGCTCCATGGCAAACAGCCGTACATTGGCCGCACTGATTTCAAACATACGGCAGTGAATGTCGATAACGCCACTGCCGTTATCCTCGCGCTCCGCGAGGGCGGCGTCCAGATCCTCCTTCAACACGCGAACGGTTTCCGGTAGCAGAACGTTCTGCAAAAAGAGATAGCCGTCCCGGTGAAACTGCTCAACCCAGGCCGCGATCTGTTCGGCGTCGGCAACACGTCCTTCCAGGCAGCCATCCGATTCAGCGGCGATTGCCATTACCGTCCTCCCGCCGGCGCGCTTGCCCGGTTATGGCGCTCATTTCGCGGATTCACCCAGAGGATCCCGTTACGGAACACATGGCGTATCTCCGGCTGATAATAGATTGGATAGTCTTCGTGACCGGGTTGAAAGTAGAATACACGCCCGGCGCCGATCTGCCAAGTCATGCCCTGCCTCGACTCCTGCGTGGATCCGGCCGGAAGCGTATAGATGCCGTCGAAGACCAGAGTTTGAGGCGGCGGAACGTCGAACGGCTCGGTGTACCTCTCCGTGTGCGGCACCACAAAGTCCCTGACGTCACGAGCGATCGGATGCTTCGGCGCCATCACCACAACGTTCAGTCGCGATCCATCCTCTACATAACCACCAGCCCAGCCGCACGCAGTACCCATCAGCGCTTTGAACGGCTTGGACCAATGAGCTGAATGCGTGCCGATAAAGCCCATGGAGCCGGACCGGACACGGGCAGCAATGCGTGCCGCCAGATCGTCTTTCACCTGATCGTGCCGCAAGTGGCCCCACCAGATCAGCACCGAAGTGCGGTTCAGAAGTTCGTCGGGCAGGCCCTGTGCGGGTTCGTCGATATTGGCCGTGACAACATCCCAGCCGTCCATGCCGCGAATCCCATCCGCGATGGCGGCGTTGATATCGTGCGGGTAGATTCTGCGCGGCGCCGTCCTCTCGCTCCAAACCACGACGGTGCGAGGCGAAGAGGCCTCGGCGGCGCCCATGAGGAGCGAGGCTCCAAGTGATCCACCGGCGGCCAGAAGTGACCTGCGGGTTAGTCGAGGCATCGAACCTCCGATTGAAAGCTATATTTGGTACGCATCGGCTGGGATTGCGATGCGTGTGCCTTTTTGCATCGCCTCATTGGCTGTAAGGATGGCGACCGCCGTATTGAACCCTACCTGCGGGCCGCAGACCACAGGCTTGCCTTCACGGATACTGGCTGCCCAGTTGTACAGCTCCAAATCGTAGGCGTCCTTGCCTGTCGGCGAAACCGGCAGCTGCTCTTTGCCGATGTGAACCCCGGTGTCCAGCTTTTTGGTCGCGCTGGCATCCAGCACCACCCCGAGGTGGCCATGAGAGTCCTTTTCGGTCTGCGCGTATTTCGCCCAGTCCAGCGTCTCGGCCCGGGGTTCACGGTAGAGAAGTCCCATCGCGTGGTTGCCCGGGCCCAAAGTTGTGATCAGCGTGCCCTGGTCGCCCATGAACTCTTCCGAGAAGCCGTCGAACTGGTTGGTACAGATCGATTGATAGGTCAGTTTCACGCCACCGGGATACTCGAAGATGCACTGCACGTTGTCCCAGATATCGCGCCCATCCTTCCAGTAGTCAAGCCCAGCCATACCCACAACGGCAGTCGGTACGGCATTGAGGAACCAGTTGACTACCTGCACCTGGTGGCTCGCCAGCTCGGCCATCAGCCCTTGCGATGTACGGCGATACAGACGCCAGTTCACAAGGTGCTCCTCGTCGTGCCAGAATCCTGTGTCTCCCAGGATCCGCCCCTTCGGCAACGTGCGGCGCCAGGAACCGTTGCGATTCCACTGCGCGCGCACATGGGTCACTCGCCCGCAAATCTTTTTGTTCGCCAACAGATCCCAGGCGTGGTTATAGCCAACCGACGAGGCGCGTTGGTGACCGATTTGCAGCACCTTGCCGGAGCGCTTTGCAGCCGCCGCCATCCGTCGAGCCTCCGGCAGCGAGTAGGCCATGAGCTTTTCGCAAAACACGTGCTTTCCGGCCTCCAATGCCGCAATGGCGATTTCGGCGTGAAGCGGCAGCGGCACGGTTACCAGCACGGCATCCACGTCGGATCGATCCAGCACGCGCTGGTAGTCGGACACGGCATCGCGATCGCCGAGATGTGTGATCTGTTTGGCGCGGTTCAGGTTCGGCTCGAAGATATCGCAAACAGCCACGCACTGTATGCCAGGGATCGCTATGGCTTTTCGCAGGTCGAACTGGCCCTGTGAACCGGGTCCGATACTGGCGATGCGTAGCGGCGCTACGCTTCCGCCCGACTTGCTTTCAGCCAGCGTGTGGTTTGCGGCGAGAAATGCAAAGGCTCCGGCCGTGACGGCCGCGGATTCCTGGATGAATTCACGTCGACTGACGGCATGGACTCGGTAACGGGTGTTCATCGTGTAAAGACTGGGACGTAGGCCGATGCCGCTGGTTGCGCCACAGATTTCGACCACGTGCCGCGCTATACCTTCTGCTCAGGTCGGCCGCCAATTGCCGTACCAGCGGGCCCTGGTTCCGGGTCGCTGCTGCAAAGCGAGCCGTGAATCGGGAAGGCTCGCGGCAAGGCGTGCGGCAAAAGCGTCACCGCGCACGGCTGCGGCCGTGCTCATCGCCTCGGCGGTAAGCGCACTGTTGCAGATCGCAATGGCCGTCACCCCGTACCGGGCTGGACGCCCGTTTGCGGGATCGATGATGTGGCTTCGCCGCCGGCCATTCACGCTCAGCCACTGCTCTGCCGATCCCGAGACGCTCATCGCTTCATCACAGAGTGCAATACTATCGGCCGGGGCGATGTTCGGTGGCAGCCCCACCCGCCAACCTGCTTCGCCGGCTGGGAGCCCGAATGCCGCGATCGAACTGGATCCCAGGCTGACAATCGCGGCCGGCACGCCGCCGGCTTTCAGATACCGGCACGCCCAGTCGGCTGCGTAACCCTTTGCCGCCGCCGAGAGATTGAGCTCAACACCGGGTGAATGAAAGCGTACTGCTCCTCCCACCACATCCAACTCCACGTGGCGCCAGCCGGATAGCGCCGCCGCTCTATCGAGGTCCGCGTGAGTCGGCTGTCGCACCACGTGGTGGGCCGTCGCGCCATCGTGGAGCATGTTCCACATGCGCAGGAGCCGACCACAGGTGCAGTCAAACGCTCCCTCGGTCCATTCGCTCAAGCGCTTTAGTTCCACCAGCAGCGCCGCCATCCACGCCGGTATCGTACACCAGCCGCCAGCCGCCTCTTCGTTGATGCGTGCGACTTCGCTCTCCGAATTGTACGGGTTGAGGTGACAATCCAGCCAGTCAAGGCGTAGAAGAGACTCCTCCGCGATCTCCACACCAGCCGTGTCCGGCAGCACCACCTGCGCCTCAGAGCCCATCACACGCGAAGTGCAGCGCCTGAAGCTGGTACCAACTATCGGCCGATCGGCCATCACGTCATCCGTTCGGGCATTCGACACGTGTGTCGGTTTCAAGGTCAAGAGGGGCAAGGTCGATACGCACGGTGCTGTAGACCAGCGAGACAGGATGCGCACCCGCCGGCGCGTGCCGGCTGCGTGAGACGAGCTGAAAGCAGAAGCGCTCGCGTAGAGTTACGATAAGCCCGGTGAAATCCCTGCGCCTGTTAGCAGGTGCGCTTGTTCCGACACGTGGCATCCGGCCCTTGCCGGCGGCCTGAGGTATACTTTGCGAGAGGAAATGTGGCATTGCCGCCCATGAGCGGGGCGGCGCGTTGGCCCGATCCAGGAGGATTGTTGATGACGATTGCAGAGCGTGCTACGGCTCCAACGGCAACGGAATATGTCCATCTTAACGGCCGGCTCACACCGTTCGCGGAGGCCTCCGTTTCGATTTACGACCATGGGTTTTTGTACGGAGATGGCGCGTTCGAAGGTATCCGCGTTTACGAAGGCAATATCTTCCGGCTGGATGATCACGTTGCCCGGCTCTTCCGCAGCGCCAAGGCGCTTGGCATCGATCTCAAGACAACGCGGCAAGCCATCACGGATGCTATCGTGGCCACGGTTGCCACAAACCGGCTAGCTTCAGGTTACATCCGCGTCACGGTATCGCGCGGCATCGGTTTGGGCCTCGATCCTTCGCACATCGATCTTACGCCCACGATCGCGATCTCCACCAACGCGCGAATGCGGCTCTATGCGCCTGAGATGTATGTGAATGGCCTTGACGTGATAACGGCGTCAACACGCGTTCCACCCTCCGTCTGCGTGGACCCGCAGATCAAATCCCTTGGCCGTTACGTCAACAATATCATGGCGAAGCAAGAGGCAGCGCGGGTTGGCGCAGGTGAGGCTCTGATGCTGAACATGCAAGGCAATGTGGCTGAGGCCACGGGCGATAACATTTTCGTGCTGTCCGGCGGCGTGGTGCGCACTCCGCCGACGCACCAGGGCGCGCTGCCTGGAATTACGAGGGCTGCGGTAATGGATATTGCCGGCGAGTTCGGCATCGAAGTACGCGAGCAGGAGCTCACTCTGTATGATGTGGTGAACGCAGACGAGGTCTTCCTTACCGGCACAGCGGCCGAGATCGTCCCGGTTGCCATGTGCGACAACAGGAGAATCGGCTCAGGGGTAGCGGGCGATGTAACAAAGCGGCTAATGGAACGTTTTCAGACTCTGGCAAGAGCGCAAGGCACAACGGTGCCGACCGCCTGAGGGAGCGATTGGGAACTTTTTCCCGTGTTCATGCCCTTGTATAGAGAGTTGCGCGGAGTCCGGGCGTGGCCTGCCGGCTGCCGTGCTGACGATCGGAACGCAGCGGCGGGCATCGGCAGGAGCTGGCACACGACGTGGCATCGGTTTACAGAACGCGCGCGCCGCGCGGTGTTTTTCGCTCAGGACGAAGCCGGCCATCTCGGAGTGAACAACGTATGCACGGAGCACGTGCTGCTGGGTCTGGTTCGTGAAGATGGCAGTGTCGCGATGAGGATACTCGAAGGAATGGGCGTTTCGCCGGGCCGCGTTCGTAGCGAAATTGAGCACCTGGTAACACGTGGTGAAGGCCGCCTGGAGCACGCGATGCAGTTGACGCCTCGTGCAAAGCGTGTGATAGACCTGGCTCTCGATGAGGCACGCCGGTGCAATAACGATTACATCGGCACGGAGCATTTGTTGCTCGGCCTGATTCGTGAAGGGGACGGTCTTGCCAGCCAGGTGCTCGCGAGGCTTGGCGTGGAGTTGGAGCGTACACGCTCCTGCGTGCTTGCAATTCAAGGTACAGCCGCGGCAACGGAAGGAACTAGCTAACCATGTGGCAACGGTTTACAGAACGCGCGCGTCGCGTTGTGTTTTTCGCTCAGGAAGAAGCCGGCCGCCTCGGCGAGAACTACGTATCCACCGAGCACCTGCTGCTCGGCTTGGTACGCGAGAATGACAGCGTCGCGGCCAGAATCCTGGATCGCATGGGCGTCTCTCTCGGTCGGATTCGCAGTGAGATTGAGCGTCAGGTAACGCGCGGTGAAGGTCGGCTGGGCCAGGAGATGCAGCTCACGCCGCGTGCGAAGCGTGTGATCGACCTGGCCTATGATGAAGCGCGCCAACTCAATAACAACTACATCGGCACGGAACACCTTTTGTTGGGTCTGATTCGTGAGGGTGACGGCCTTGCCGGGCGCGTGCTCGCCAAGCTCAGCGTGGAGCTGGAACGTACCCGACGTGAAGTGCTTGCCATGCAGGATACCGACAGCGGTATGCCTACCGGGCAGAAGCAGGGCGCCCGCTCACGCACGCCGACGCTTGATGAGTTCGGCCGTGACCTCACGGACCTTGCCCGCAATGAGAAACTGGATCCGGTTGTTGGCCGCAACACGGAGATTGAGCGCGTCATTCAGATCCTCAGCCGGCGCACCAAGAACAATCCGGTGCTGCTGGGCGAGCCGGGCGTTGGCAAGACCGCCATCGCCGAGGGTCTGGCGCAGCGGATTATTGCCGGCGACATCCCGGACACTCTGAAGGACCGCCGCATTGTGTCGCTCGATCTCGCCGGCCTGGTGGCGGGAACCAAATATCGTGGTGAGTTTGAAGAGCGAATGAAGCGGGTGATGGAGGAGGTCCGCAAGGCCGCCGGCGAGGTAGTGCTGTTCGTTGACGAACTCCACACACTGGTGGGCGCCGGCGCCGCGGAGGGTGCGATCGACGCCTCCAATATCATGAAGCCGGCGCTGGCCCGTGGCGAACTGCAGTGCATCGGAGCGACAACGCTCGATGAGTTCCGCAAGTACATCGAGCGTGACGCAGCGCTTCAGCGCCGGTTTCAGCCCGTGAAGGTTTCGGAGCCGTCGGTTGAGGAATCGGTGGAGATCCTGCGGGGCCTCCGAGACCGGTATGAGGCTCACCATCACGTTAAGATTACCGATGCGGCGCTCAAAGCTGCGGCGTTGCTCGCCGAACGTTACATCACCGACCGCTTTCTGCCTGACAAGGCTATCGACCTCATCGACGAGGCAGCCAGCCGCGTGAGACTGCAATACGCCTTGCCACCCGTGGAACTCCGTGTGGCGAAGTCGCGTCTGGCCGAGGTTGAGAAGGCCCTGGCGGCCGGCGACACCGCCGGCTGGGAACCAGGTGCGCCGAACTATGAAGAAGAAGCGGCCACGCTCAAGACGAGCATCGCAAATTTGGAACTGGAGTGGCACAGCAATCGAGAAAACCTGGCCCGCGTTGTTGATGAGGATGAAGTCGCCCGGATCGTCCAGAGCTGGACCGGCATTCCAGTCAGCCGGCTGGTGGAGGCCGAAACACAGAAGCTGCTTCGCATGGAGGATGAGGTGCACAAGCGCATCATCGGCCAGCACGAAGCCATTGTGGCAGTTAGCCGCGCTGTCCGCCGCTCACGCAGCGGAATGAAGGACCCGAAGCGACCGATGGGCACCTTTATTTTTCTCGGTCCCACCGGCGTAGGCAAAACCGAGCTGGCGCGAGCTTTGTCGCAGTTTCTGTTCGACTCGGAAGCCAATCTGATCCGCATCGATATGAGCGAGTATATGGAGCGGTTCGCGGTGTCGCGCCTGGTCGGAGCGCCACCCGGATATGTGGGCTACGATGAAGGCGGCCAGCTGACCGAGGCCGTGCGCCGCAACCCGTACGCCGTGGTGCTGCTGGATGAAATCGAGAAGGCTCATCCCGAGGTCTTCAACATCCTGCTGCAGGTGGCGGAAGATGGTCGGCTCACCGATTCGCAGGGCCGCGTTGTCGATTTCAAGAATACCGTGCTCATCATGACCTCCAATATCGGCGCGCGCGCCATTCAGGGCGAACGCACAATGGGAATCCGCGCCGACCTCGAACGGCGCGGTGAAGACAGCAAGTTGTACGAGGGCATGAAGAATCGGGTGATGGAAGAGATGAAAAAGGTCTTCCGACCCGAATTCCTCAATCGCGTGGACGAAGTGATCGTATTCCATCCGCTCTCCGCCGACGAGATTTTCCAGATCGTGGACCTGATGCTGGCACGTGTAAACAAGCAGGTGCAAACGCAAGGCTTTACGCTGGAAGTCACTCCGGAGGTCAAAGAGTTTCTGGCGAACGAAGGCTTCGATACCACGATGGGCGCGCGACCGCTGCGGCGGGCGGTTCAGCGGCTCGTTGAAGATCCGCTGGCCGAAGAGGTGTTGCGGGGAACGCTGCGGCCCGGCGACACGATATTCGGCGAGATGGAGGATGGCAAGGTTGCGTTCCACGCGCGGCCGCCCAAGATCGATGAGGGCATGCCCAGCGCGGATGATCCGCCGAACGACGGCGGGCTGCCGCCGCTGGACGAGCCTGCGACCGTAAGCTGACGGGAGGTATCGACTCGCATCTTCAGAACGCCTCCGGTGCGCGCCCGCCCTGGCTGCGGGTCGCAAACCGGAGGCGTCTGTTCGGGTTGCTTATCGCCCCGGCAGGCGTGCTCTTCCGCCAAATCCACCGTCCGTCACACCAATCGACCGCTATTCCACAGCGGTCAGCCTCAGCACGGCTGCCTGCCGCTCCGCAAGGTCGGCGCCTCGCTGCACGGCCGCGCGTTCAATGAGCCCCCGATCACACGCATTGCAAAATGTACATGGTGCGGTATGGCAGTCGGGCGTCAACTGCTCCGCGCGTGACCGCTTGTCCTCTGCCCGCAGGTAGGCTTTCGAGACGCCACAGTCGATGTGATCCCACGCCAGGGCTTCTTCATGCGCCTTCATCCGATGCGCATAGAACGCGACGTCAACGCCCGTTTGCTCAAACGCGCTCATCCAGCGATCCATATCCAGATACTCGTCCCAGGCGTCAAATCGCGCGCCGGCGCGCCATGCCCGTTCGATCACAGCCGCCACTCGCCGATCACCCAGCGAAAGCGCCGCCTCAAGCACCGCACAGCTCGCGTCGTTCGGGCGGTAAGCCACGGCTCGATCGCGAATTGACCGCTTGAGCAGTTTCTGCTTACGGTCAATCTCCTCCCGCGTATCCTGGCCGTGCCACTGCCACGGCGTGTTCGGCTTAGGTACAAACGCCGAAACGCCGATATTGATGATAGGCGCCCGAACGCCATGTTTGCGCGCGATGGCAGCGCATTGCGCGGCAAGTTGGCCGATCGCCAGCACGTCATCGTCGGTTTCGGTGGGTAGTGAAACCATAAAGTAGAGCTTGATGCGCTGCCAGCCGTTTTGGAACGCCGCATCCGCCGCATCAAACAGATTCTCCTCCGTGACGCCTTTGTTGGTGACGTTGCGCAGCCGCTGTGAACCTGCCTCCGGAGCGAACGTAAGGCCGGTTTTGCGAACCTTGTTGATCTCCTGTACCAGCTCAACACAGTCACGATCGGCGCGCAGGCTGGGAAGCGACACTCCAACCCGACTGCCGGCATGCTGCGCGATGAGGTCGGTGACCACCGTCCGCACGCGTGTATAGTCCGCAGTGGAGAGCGATACCAGTGAAACATCCTCGTGCCCGGTATTGCGGATCAGTTCCTCGGCAAGCTGCATCAACCTCCGCGGCGATTTCTCGCGGACCGGCCGCGTGATCATCCCGGCCTGGCAAAAGCGGCAGCCACGCGTACAGCCGCGCATCACCTCAAGGGAGATTCTGTCGTGCACAACCTCAATAAATGGGATGATCGGGCTGGTAGGATACGGCAGCGCGTCCACGTCCCAAACCAACCGGCGCACAATACGTCGCGGCACGTCATCACGCAGCGGTCGCGTCTCCAGCAGATGCGGCATGGTGTCGTACTGCCGACCGCTGCTTTCCGTGCCCGGAGAGTAAATGGGCTCGTAAAACCTCGGCACGTAGCAGCCGGGTATCTGCGCAATTCGCAGCAGCAGTCCCTCTCGATCTTTGCTCCGATGGAGGAGGAACACCTCGTGCAGCTCAACCAGCACCTCCTCGGCCTCACCGATAATAAAAACGTCCACAAATGGGGCCATCGGCTCCGGATTGAATGTGCAGTGGCCACCGGCAAAGACGATCGGCCACGCCCGGCCGCCGACCTGCGCCTCATCGCGGTCGGTCGTGCGCACCGGAATGCCGGCCAGGTCCAGCATGTTGAGGAGGTTCGTATAACCAAGCTCAAACGAAAGAGCGAACCCGATGAGGTCGCACTGCGCCAGCGGCGTCCGGCTCTCCAGCGTGAAGAGTGGCAGGTCGACGCGGCGCATCTCCGCTTCCATGTCCGGCCATGGCGCATAGACACGCTCTGCCGAGCAGTCTTCCCGACTGTTCAGCAGGTGGTAGATGATGCTGCATGCAAGGTTGCTCATGCCGATTTCATAGGCATCGGGGAATGCGACTGCATACCGCACTCTCACACTGGATGGGTCCTTGGTGATGCTGTTCAGTTCTCCGCCGGTATAGCGCGCCGGCTTTTGAACGCGCGGGAGCACCTCCTCCAGCAGGCTGTCCATATCATTACGATTGAGCATTACATCCTTCCATCTGCGCCGCACCAACGTCCGCTCTTAATATAACACACCCGATTGCAGCCGCCGATTGACGCGTCGCGCCCATGGCCGCAGCGGAGCAGAATCGTGATGGCCGCCGGAATGCAGTTTGGCTACCAGCCGCCGTGGTCTTTGAACCATCGAATGCTTTGCAGTGTGAGCGCTTCCTCATCGGCAGCCACGGCGGCCGCGCTGCCACCGCGCTCCCAGACGCTGCCGTATGGCTCGAGCATCGGGCGGCCGGACGACCAGAGCAGTTGGAGAACCGGTAGGAACTGCGGCACGGACCGAGGTGCAAACTCCTCCCACCAGGCCGGGTCGATCATCGGTATCGTTCGCGTAGCCTGCGCGGCCAGCTCCACGCCCGGTAACAGTGCGTGTTCACTGGTTCGCAGCGCCTCTCGAATCGCGCGGAAGTTGATAACACCATCCCCGGCCGCGCACCGAACCAGGCGATACCCTTCCGGGCAAAAGTGGAGCGTGTAGTCCTTCATATGTAGGTGTCGGATTACCGGCGCGAGCTGCCTGGCAGTGATGACAGGATCCTGGCCCACCGCGAGCGGATTGCCGGTATCCAGCGTAACGCCATAAGAGGTTGACTGTCCGCTCACGTCAAACAGGCGGAGCAGATCCTCAACCGCGGCGTCCTGGTGGTTTTCGATCGCGATACACAGACCGAGGCCTTCGGCAACCGGCAGCAGCTTCCTCAGGCGATCGGCGGCCAAATCCATGCGGGCTTTCCAACCGCCCTCCAGTTTGCCGCGCTCGCCGCAGAGCACACGACTGAGCGTGGTCCGGGTGATGCGAGCGCCAAGCGCGGCGGCGGTCTGCAAATCCGCAAGCAGTTGCTCCTCCGGTGCCTCCGTCAGTGAGCCAATATCAACGATAATTCGCAGGTTCTCCTCGGCAAGTGCTGAGCGCAGCTCGCCGGGGTCAACGTCGCGAAGCGGCATTTCGATGCCGGCCAAACCCTCGTCGCGAGCAATCGCAATTAGTTTCCGCCAGTCTGCCGGCTGTGGATTCGCTTCACCGGCGATGGTGTCGAGCCAACCCATGGTGAGTGGCAAACTGAACGCCGTGAGCACCATCGGCAGCGTGGCAGCGGTCATCGCACAGCCTCCGGGAACCGGACGTGCAGCAGGTGCGACACGGCCCGGAATCCGCATGCATGGCACACGCCATTGGCTGCCGGGTCGTCACGCTCGACGATCGTGCAGCACTCAAGCCCGGCAGCCGCGCTGTTGGCGGCCAGCGCGCTGAGCGTGCTGGACGCATACCCCTTCAACCGGTGCTCGGGCAAGGTGTAGAGCATACCTACGCGGGTCATATTGGCCGAGCGACCAACAACCGCCGCCATCGCGCGCGGCTCGGGATCGCACCACAGCCACAAGCCACGTGCCCGGAACAGAGCGTCGATCACACTGGAGACGCGGCTGGTGCTGCGCACCGTATCGAGAAGGTACTCTCCCGCGCACGCCATGCACCAATCCCGGTGACGACGGGTCGCTTGCTCCAAATAGCCCGTAACCGCCGACGGTCTTGGTGGGCCGGAGATACTCCATACCCGCATCGAACGGTGGACGCGCCCTCGCGGCCCACCGATGGCCCGGGCTTCCGACAATAGGCGTTGAACGGTTGACGGTCGGCCGATGACGCCGGGGCACCGAGCCGCCGCTGCGCAAACATGCGCTACCACCATGCGAAGGACGTCCGACCGCGCGTGCGTAACCAGCAGCGGCATCCCGCTCGCGGCAGCCGCAACTGCTTCCACCTCACCGTACCGCGCAACGGACAGCATTACCCGTCCGGAAGGCTCCTCCAGCAGTTTCCCGTTTTCCGGGCCGCCCGCCGCCATACCGCCAATCAGCGAGTTTTCGGCAGGCGTGCGCGCCAGAAACGAGGAGACGTCCCGGGCAAACTGACGCCGATCTGCGTACGGCGTCAAAGTCAACATGGCCGCAGGACTCCCAGCGTTACAACAGCCCGATTCGGCATATGCCCTACCCTTTCAGCGCACCGACGGTGATGCCGCGCGTAAGCTTCTCTTGCAGAGCAATATAGACAAGGAGTGTCGGCACCATTGTGATGACCAGACCGGCAAATAGCAGACCGTAATCGCTCTTGTACTGTGCTTGGATGCCTATGGAAGCCAACCCAAGCGGAAGGGTCTTCAGGCGGTCACTGGTAATGAACACCAGGGCAAACAGATACTCGTTCCACAGGCCAAGGAAGTTGAATATCGCCACCGTAACGATACCAGGTTTAGCCAACGGCATCATGACGCTGATGAAGGTGCGGTATTCGCCGGCGCCGTCCATCATGGCCGCCTCACGCAGTTCACCCGGCAGTGTGCGGAAGAATGCGTGGAGCACAAACACCGTGAACGGCAAACTGGCCGCCACATAGATCAGAATGAGACCCGCATGTGTATCGTGCAGCGACACGGTGAGCGTACCGAGGCCGATCGCCTTGACAGGTGGCGCCAGAATTGCGGTGAGCGCACGACCCATATCCGTGAACTGGAAAAAGAGCGGAATCAGGATAAGCTGCATCGGTATCAACAGCCCGGCCAGAAAGAGGTAGTAGATCGTCCCACGGAGCGGAAACGAGAACCGCGCCAGCGCATAGGCGGTCATGCTTCCCAACAGGAGGATCAGCGCCAGGCTGATGCTGACCACCTTGACGCTATTGAAAAAGTACCAGCCGAAATGGCTGCCGGTCCATGCGTTGGCATAGTTTGCCGCGATGGTGTGCAGCGCTGCCGCGCTCGGTTTGACCAGGACCTCAGGCAAGCCAAACGGGTTTCGGAAGATCGCGCGTGTGGTCCGCAAACTGGTGGAGACCAGCCAGAGCATGGGCAGGACCACCGCGCAAAACCACGCGAGCAGCACTGCAAAGTGAATGGCGCGAGTAGTGGCTCCAACAACGCGTGCGATCAATACTCCAGCGCCTCGCGCCGCATCAGCCGCTGGCTCAGAAGAGTGGCCAGAAGCACCTGCAGAAACAGGAAGACGGCGATCGCCGTGCCGTAACCCACGTTGTACTCTTCAAACACCTTGCTGTACATCAGCGTGGCCATGGTATGTGTCGAGTTGGATGGCTGTCCGTTATCCATCACCCAGATGACATCGAATATCTTGAGGCCGCCAATGACAAGGAAGATCACGCCAACTGTGATCACATCCCAGATCAGGGGTACTGTGATTTTGCGGAACAGCACGGTGGGCCCAGCGCCATCCAGCCTGGCTGCCTCATAGTAGCTTTCGGGGATGTTCTCCATGGCGGCCAGTAACAGCACCATGTAGAATCCCGTTGCCGCCCATGCCATCATCGGGACCAGCGCCCATAGCAGATTCTGATCCGAAGTGAACGGTACCGGCTGCTTTACATGGAACCAGGCATGCAGCGCGTGGTTAAGCAGCCCGACCTGGGCCGTGCTGTAGATGAGGATCCAGAGCAGCGAAATAGCGACCGAACTGATGACGTTTGGAAAGAAGAATGTAATGCGAAACACGCGGGCGCCCGGTACGCGCTGGTGGATGACAAACGCGAAGTAGAGCGCCAGCGCAAGGATGAGCGCGCCCGGTACCACTGTGAGGAAGACGTTATGGCCAAACGCAACGGCAAATTGCGAGCCGTGCGCGACGATTGAGCGAAAGTTCTTCAGCCCCACATACACCGGTTTGCCGAGCCCATCCCACCGCAGCAGGCTGTAGAGGAAGGCATTGATGGCAGGCCATAAAACGAACGCGCCGTAGAGCAGCAGTGATGGGCCGATGAACACGGCCAGAAAATGTAGAGGCGGTCCGCGCCGGCGGCCGCGGCGCGCTACTTGTGCTGCCATGGAACTCCCCGCGCGGGCGGCTTGTAGATATCGGGGTTGGCTCGCACCGCCTGCATACCTGCCTCGAGGCGCTGCGCGAATCGAAGAGGTGTCACGTGGCCGGAGACCAGGTCGCCAAGAGCGTCACTCACCACGTTGCGATTCCAATCGAGGTAGAGACCACTGAGCCGGTCGGAAAAGAGGTGGTCGGCATGACCCAGCACGGTCACGGCGCTCGAGAGAGCCGATGAGAGTTTCAACCCGTCAGCTGCTCCAATCACCGGCGAGAGCGTATCGAGCTGGGTAATGTACGATTTGCTGCTCTGCCGGCTCACCATGAACTTGAGGAAGTCTGCCGCCAACCTCGGATGCTTTGCCTCGCGGAACACAACAAAATCCTCACCGCCTCCGGCATAGACGGCGTTCGGATCGCCGAGCCCGCCGGTTACCGGCGGCACCTTGAAGCAGGCCATGCGGAATCCTTTTGGGATCGCATTCTTCATCTCGTTCTCCAGCCAGAGGCCGCAGAACACCATGGCCGCCCGGCCGTTGCACCACTCCATCTGGCTTTCGGTGTGCGTCATCGCCAGCGCGCCGGGCTCGTAGTAGTTGAGGGCCATCTGCTGCATCATGGTGGCCGCCCGAACGAATCCGGGATCCAGAAAGGCGCCGGGCTGCGCGTCCTGCATCGCATAGTAATTTCGCCACGGCACGATTCGCTGATACAGGCTCAGCAGCGTTGCCCAGGCGTAGTAGGGGTATTTCCCCTGAAACGCCAGCGGTGCTATATGGGCAGCCTTGATCTGGGCGCACAGGCGCATGAACTGGCCCCAGGTTTGCGGCACGCTCCAGCCATGCGCGTCGAACATCCGCTGATCGTACCAGCAGACCCAGGCGCTTAGATTGCTGGGAATCGCGTATGTCTTGCCTTCGTACTGTGAATCGGCAAGCACACCCGGCACCAGTGTGCTGCGCCATGTACCTTTGGCGCCGTATGCTGGTGAATCGAGCGCCGCATCCAGCGGATAAAGCTTGTTGGCCACTATCAGCTTCCAGAATGGGAGGCTGCTGTTCGCCGCGTCCGGCGGATCGCTGCGCAGAATACGCGGCTTCAGCTTTTCATCCACGCGCGGATCTCCCCACAGGTTGACGTGTATGCCGGGATGCAGGCGCTCGTAAGCCCGAGCAATGCTCTTGTGCCAGGATATGCCATAGCCACCTTCGAACACGGCAACTTCGATTTCAGTCTTGTGGCGTTCGCCTGGCGGCTGGAGGTGGCAGCCGGCCAGACACAAGGGCAGAAGGAGCAAAAGGAGTGCTGGGCGGCGCATAGGCGTGCATTAACCACCGGCAGGATGCTCTCCTGCCGGAAGGGAGCCGGGGCATAGGGATAGAATTATGACCGCAGGCGACCCACCTGTTGAATCGCCACTTGCCGACCGCGGGAGCTAAGCATGAGTTGGAAGGTACTGGTAACTGCGCGCGCGTTCTGGATCAACGGACAAAAGGCCAACGACGCCCTGGAAGCGGCGGGCTGCCGAGTGGTGCGGTCACCGAGAGCCGGACCATATTCGCAGGAGGAGCTTGCGCCGATTCTGGAGGGCTGTGACTCCATCGTTGCAAGCAGCGACTGGTTTGGCGATCACCTGTTCGCCGCGTGCCCCAACCTGAAGCACGTGTCGCGATGCGGCGTCGGCACCGATTCGGTCGACATGGCTTCGGCCACGCGATTCGGCGTCGTGGTCACCAACACGCCCGGCGCCATGACCGAGGCGGTGGCGGATTATGCGTTCGGTCTACTTCTCGCTGCAGCCCGCAAGATTCCACAAGGCGACCGCCTGATGAAGAGCGGTGGTTGGGATGAGTACCCGGGAACCCTTGTGGTTGGCAAGACACTGGGACTTATCGGCCTCGGTGCGATCGGACGTGCTACAGCGGAGCGATCCATCGGTTTCCGCATGCGGCTCCTGGCGTACGATCCGCAATTGGAGAGGAGCGGCGCGCTGCCTGAGAACCTGCGCCATGTAACCTTCTGCAGCCTGGATCGGCTGCTTGCAGAAAGCGACTTTGTGTCGGTACATGCGCCCAGTACACCGGAAACACGCCACCTGATCAATGCCGAGCGCCTGGCCATGATGAAACCGAGCGCTTATCTCATCAATACTGCCCGTGGCGCGCTGGTGGATGAGCCGGCCCTGATCGATGCTTTGGAGCGTGGCATCATCGCCGGCGCCGCAACCGATGTGTACGGCGAGGAGCCGCTGCCGGCCGAGTCACCGCTGCGGCAAGCGCCGAATCTCGTATTGACGCCGCACAATGCATTCAACGCGGTCGAAAGCGTAGCGCAGATGAGCATGGCAAGCGTTACGCCGATTCTGGACCTGCTGAACGGCAAACGGCCGGAGTTCACATGCAATCCGGAGGTATGGAGCGCGCCGTCGCTGCGCATGACGGAGCTCGCCTCCGCACGTTGAGGGGGTGGATGGCGGAGCGGAAAGCGGTTGCTCACGCGGCGTGCGCACCGCCGTCCGGATCGGTCGGATCGATCGCGTGCAGCCAACGTGTCCGGTTGGCATACCCGAGGCGACAAGGGCGGACATCCTCGCAACAAAATCCACCGCCGGTTGTCATCCTGAGCGAGGTGAGGGATCTCCCTGCCTCGACACCCGCGACACGCAACCCGATTCAACGGAGCCGGACGCAGGGCGATTTTCAATTGCCCGTCCCTCCAATCCGGCCGCTCCGAAATCGCCGCGGGCTTTCTGCTTCCGGAAGCCCTTGAGCGTCGAGAATCACGCTGGAGGAGCGCGCCGACGGACGCTGGCCCCGTGCAGGCGTCCGCTTCGTCAGTGATGCGCAGGTTGTGCACGTTGTAGCGCCGAAGGTTGGGCGGCAGACCGCTGCCCTCGATAGGTTGCTGAGCGTATGACATGCAAAGAGCCTTCCCGGCCCTGGATCCCAGCCGATGTCGATGCAGTGACCTGTCTCATTCTATATGGACACACAGGGACGTGCGGACGAAGCGCCGGAATCGGTCAACGGCTCCGGTGTAGCCCATACGTCCGATCTCTTCGAGCAGACGCACCGCCGAGAGCCCGCACTCGGTAAAGCGGGCCCGGATGTACGCCTTGTGCGGGTCGATGCGCGGCGCGGGGCCGCAAAAGAGCGTAGGCTCCTTTACTTTGAGCTTGCGATTCACCGTGTTTCGAGCGTCACACGTCAACTGGGCGATCATCCGAATGGAATAGCCCTGTCGATGCATATCTTTGATGTTCATCGATTCCTCCAGGTTGACCATAGCCGGTTCCATTGACTGAATTTGGACCAGCATACAACCGGATGGGGCATCCGATCCCGCCAGAACCCGGAGGGTGGGTCAATTCTAAATGCCTGTTAGTGGGTCACAGCTGAGCGGCTGTTTTCATCCTGCAGCATCGGCCGAAATTGCGCTCTCCCGGTCAACTGAGAATTACCGAAAGGTCGTGGGATTATAGTGGAGCAAACGACCAGATGCATGCACAGCTATTCGCTTCGCGGCATCGTAACGGCGGAAATTCGGCTATTGGGTCAAATCTGAGTGCCTGTCTTCAGGCGAGAGGATGTTCAGTACGATGGCGGCCGCGGTAGCACTTGTGGGCGCGACCAGAAGCCACAACCACGGCGCCACAGGCGGCCTCGCTACGAGCAAGTGCCCCGTGCGAACGCACAGAATGACGGAATAGGTCGCCCACACCGCCGGGTACCCCACTACGGTGACCACCGGCACCGCCAGCCAGCGGCTACGCCTGCGCTTCCGCCACCAGTGGCCACCACCAGTGGTGGCATCCGGTCCCCGGCAATTTTGCGTTCGCATCCTTGCGTACCTGTCCCATCTGCGCTCCGATCAACGCGCTAAAGGTTACCGCGGCCTTCATCAAGCCACGCTAAAGACGGCGGCGCCTCTATTCGGATAAGGCCGTTGTACGGCCACGGACCGGGCCCGAAGGGGGACGGTTCGGGGACTGGGTCGGTGGTGAAGCGATCCCAGGGCACATCTCCGACGAGTAAGCCTACGACCGGGCCGCCGACCGCTCCGGCGGGTCCGAGGGGCGAGAACGCGACGCCGCCTAGCCGGGCCATGCCTGTTTCGAACGCGCCCTTCCAGTCGATCTCGTGTCCGCCCGGGTCCACGTAGTCGTTCGGCTCGCCCCCGCAATACGCGTACGGTATCTGGTCCAGCATGCTGTCGCGGCTGGCGAACCGCCCAACCTGCGGGTCGTAGTAGCGTACTCCACCATGCTGCAGCCCCGCGTCCCCGTCGCTCTGGTACGCCCAGCCGCCCGCGAAGTTGTACGGACTGCTGGTGCTGCCGCTGCTCGCGATCGTGTTGCCAAAGGCATCGAAGTCCTGCGTCGCCGTGGCTGTGCCGGAACTGTTGGTTTCGGCGCGGGCTGAGCCAAGCCATCGAATGCCGGGTACTCGCCGTTACGCCGGCGCAGATCGTTACCGACGGTGTACGCGGCAGTAAAGGCGCTTCCCTGCGTCTCCGTCACCGGCGCGCCGCCGGCATACTGCGTGGAGGTCGTGGCGCCCGACGCCGTGCGGCTCACGCGGAGGCCCAGGGCGTCATAGCCGAATCCGGTCACAGCCGTACCCTGCGCGATCGACTTGAGCTGGCCGTCGTTATCCATTGTGAAGATGGTTGAGGTGTTTCCCACCGTTTCGCCGGTGCGGTTTCCTACCGGATCCGCCGTATACGAAATGGAGTACGGATTCGAGCCAGTCCGCGTTTCTGAACGTCAGGGACCGATGCTCGACCCCACATTTACGGGTGGCTGCGGCAACTGTGCGGTCGGCGCGCTGGCACGCACGAGGTCGTCTGATCCTCCAAGGTCGACACCGCCGGGGCGCAGCATCTCGGTGTCGTGTCCTGCTGAAGTAACGGTAACCGCGCGAACGCTCTGGTGCGCCAGTTGGGCGGCGGCGGCCGCCTCGGCCAGTATAGCGTCAGCGCCGCTGATTGCCGTAGCAAGGTCGGGCACGTCGCGCTCCTGTCCACCGGCGGCGCGTCGTCCGAGTTGGCGCCGTGCCCGTGCCAGCTCCGCCGGGCTCCCGCCTAGCGACAGCGCGCGGGCCGCCGCTGCCACCACCGAGCTGTCATGCGCCCCGAGGAGGCGGCGGATCACGTCCGGATAGCGAACAACGAATTCCGCGCACTGCTCTGCTTCCATGGGGATCAATTGTCGCGAAACTGCGAGGAGCGCCGGTGCCGCAAGCCTCGAGCGGGGCCTTGTTTGCCTGGCGATAGCCGCGAGCCCGAACGGATCGGACGTCTTAGCGAACAACATGGCGATTTGGCGCTGTGCCCGCAGCCCGGCTGCTACGCCAGCAGCCAGGTCCGCGATGCAAAGGCACGGCTCCCCAAAACACACTCGTGCCAGCCAAGCGCGGCCGGGCAACTGCATCGCAAACCCAACGAGGCCGGCAATGAGGCCTCCGCCGAGTGCGCGGATAAACAGCACGCACTGGATGCGAAACAACTCTCGCTTCGTCTCGTTCTCCATGGCAGCTATTGGTTCTTGTACTACTGGGGCACTGGCATGGTCCAGCCCGGCTTCGGTTTGATGTCCGGGTAGAGGTCGCGGTTTTGCTCGTACTCCATTTCCGCTGAGAAGCGATGATCGCCGCCGTCTGGAAACGGCATGCCGACTCGCCGAGCCCTCTGCTCTTGCCCAATCTCCGCGATACCCTTCCAGATATCAACGATGCCGACGATGATAAGCGCGACACCCGCGGCGGGCAGGCACACCCCACCTGCGCCGATCAATCCGAGGCCGCCGCTCACAAGGAGGATATCGCCGAGCCATATGGGCGCACGCCCGCTCGGATCGACGCCATCTGTTGGCTCGCCCCCGCAATACGCGTACGGTATCTGGTCGAGCATGCTGTCGCGGCTGGCGAACCTCCCAACCTGCGGGTCGTAGTAGCGTGCCCCGACGTGCTGCAGCCCAGCGTCGCCGTCGCTCTGGTAAGCCCAGTCGCCGGCGAAGTTGTATGGACTGGAAGTCGAGCCACTGCTCGCGATCGTGTTGCCAAACGCATCGAAGTCCTGCGTCGCGGTGGCTGTGCGGGAGCTGTTCGTTTCGGCGCGCACGGAACCCAGCGCGTCGAAGGCCGGATATTCGCCGTTGCGGCGCAGCAGGTCGTTGCCGACGGTGTACGCGGCGGTGAAGCTCGAACCCTGCGTCTCCGTCACTGGCGCGCCGCCGGCGTACTGCGTGGAGGTGGTGGTGCCCAAAGCGGTGCGGCTCACGCGGCGGCCCAGAGCGTCATAGCCGAAACCGGTCACCGCCGTACCCTGCGTGATCGACTTGAGCTGGCCGTCGTAGTCGGTCATATGACTGGTATTGCAGTCATGTTCGCATTTTACCACGTTGTTACTGACGTCTGCAGACGTTGGTCCGCGCCGCGATAGACTGGCTCCGGAAGTGTGGCCGGAACCATCGCAGACGCGGCACAATCAGGAGCAGATTCCTTGGCGTCGCTCCGGCTGACGGCTGGGCGGCTGGGTGACCGAGCGTAACGCCGTCGCTGTCGCAACGCAAACGCCGCTGCACACCGCTTCCTGAACCAGAAACGTGTGCGCAGCGGGTCGCGACGGATGCGGATAGCTGGCCGTTGGCCACGTGCATGGCTCATGACCCCTTGGGGCGGCCCGACGGTGGGGCTGATGTAATCTCATCCGCCAGATAGAGCCTGCGTGCCGGGCCGTCAAGAATGAGAACGGGCACTGAGCGCCAGAACGGCGCGTCGACCTGCGCTGGCGGATCCTTGCCGCCCGGACCTGCGCGGATTGCCGGCGCGTCAACCCAGTCGAAGCTGCCGACGCGGACGTCTCGCACGCGTACCACACCTCTCGGTGGGCCGCCGGAAAGCGCGCGGCGCGGGACCACCATGTGGGTACCGCCGAACGTCAACAAAAAGCTCGCCGGATTCCCATCGACGGTGGCGGGATAGGCGCACCCACCGTAGTTACGAATCCCGATCGGGACCGAGCAGCGTACGCGATAGCCTCCATATCGAAGGAGTGAGCGCAGCGGTCTTTCGCCGCCCCACATGGTAACGTTTTGGCGCTGATAGTCAACTGACAGGATGATCTGCGACAGCAAATCCCAGCAGATCGCGCCATCGCATCCGTTTGGCCTCGGGCGGAGCCCTGCGACGGGCAGCGGTCCCCCTCCGATGCGCAGCCCACCGATTGACAACTGTGCAGCGCAGCTGCCGGCCCAGCCGTGCCGCAGCCATTGCGGATCCGCCAGAACGCGCAGGTTGAGACGGCGCGCTGCAGCGCTCGTTATATACGTCGGTACCACGGAGGGTTCGATGGCCAGCCAGCAGGGTCGTCCCGCGATTCGTACATTGATGGCTACAAGGCCGTCACCACCGCGAATCGCGAACGGAACCGTCGCCTGTACGAGGTGCGGCGCAGCGCTGCTCGTCATCGGGCTCGGCGGATGGTTCGCGCAGCCGGTGGCGGCCAACGCCGTGGCGAGGAACCATCGCGTTGTACGTCGCCGGGATCGCCGAACCACGCACGCGCTCCACGACTTGGCGCGGTGGCGCTCTTCCGGCGCGTGGTTAGTATCCATTCGGGTACTCGCCAGTGAAATCGTCCATTGGGTGTTCTTCTGGCCGTGTGCCCACAGGTTCGTCTTGCGGCACCGGGACCATGTCTCCACCGTCTCCCGCTTCAACGCCGGGGTCGTCTCCACCGGGATCGATCGGGTGGCAATGCGGAAGCGATGGATCGTTCCTGGCCCTACCGCAGGGCTCCTCCCAACCCGGCCAATCTTCGGCCTGCGGCGGTGTGAATTCGGGGACCCACACCGGCGCTTCGATGTCGGGCAACGGGAGCCAAATCACATATGGAACAGGACGCGCGTGGGCAATTCTCACGCCGCCGCTCGGATCCACGAAATCGTTCGGCTCACCGCCGCAGTACGCGTACGGAATCTGGTCCAGCATGCTGTCACGGCTGGCGAACCGTCCGACCTGCGGGTCGTAGTAGCGTGCTCCTACATGCTGCAGCCCTGCGTCGCCGTTGCTCTGGTAGGCCCAGTCGCCGGCAAAGTTGTATGGGCTCGAAGTCGAGCCACTGCTCGCGATGGTGTTTCAAACGCATCGAAATCCTGTGTGGCCGTGGCCGTGCCGGAGCTGTTGGTTTCGGCGCGGGCAGAGCCGAGGCCATCGTAATCGAAGGCCAGGCTGTACGCCGTGCCGGCCAGCGTGCGACCGGTCTGCTCACCATTCGCATTGTACGAATAGCTGTTCGCGAATCCGCCACTGGTCGCCGTAAGCTCATCGTCGTTATCCATCGTGAAGCTTGTAGAGGTGCTTCCCACCGTTTCGCCGGTGCGGATTCCTACCGGATCTACGGTGTACGAAATCGGGTACGGGTTTGACCCGGTTCGCGCTTCCGACGTGAGGCGGCTGCCCCGTGCTTGACGGCTATGGACCGGAATCCGGATGCGCCAGATCGTAACGCGCCTCGTCTGCGAACCAGGGAGATTTGCTTCGCGCAACAATCGCGCGCTCGCTTTGTGCGGCGGCATGGTCACCCTCGGCCCACTCGTCATCCGCGATAGCTAATCGGAGCCAGTCGTCGTGCGGTCCGCCGGTCAAGTGATCCGATGCGAACGCGACGGCAGCACGATGTTGACCGAGGGATTCCAGGTCAATAAGCATCATTGTTATTCGACCCGGATTGTTCGGGTCGTGATAATACGCCACCTTGTCGGATTCGAGACGATGCTCGTTCCGCAAGCGCAGCGACCACCACCAGATCGACCAGCCGACCACCAGTACCAATACCGCCGCGGCAGTGCACAGCGCGTAAACTCGCAGGAGGCGTGGCCAGATGTAAGTAAGCATTGGGTATGTACGCGGACGTATCCTGTATCAGGCTGGCTATTCGACGCGTTGCCTCGAAAGGACCGGTTCCGAAATCATCGTGCGTTCGGTTAACGTAACCACTTCTGCCCAGAGCGGCAACACTGGCTTCCGAGTTCCGATCTCCGGCACACGCCAAGCGGCTGTACCGGTGCCGGCAGCTTCGTCACTTGCCCGGCGTGTGCCGTCGAGCGCGGGGAACCCACGACCTCCCTCTCGCCTCGAACCCACGGCCTGCCAAACGCGGCACGGGTTGAAAGCGGCCACCGTTGCCCCCGGTGTGGTCGCTCTGTTCGTGTTAGCCATCACGCACCAGGCGCCGGGTGCGCCAGGTCGTAGCGCGCCTGTGCCGCAGCGAGGTGAGATTTACTCCGCGCCACAATCGCGCGTTCCGCTTGAGCCTTGGCGTGGTGACCTTCGGCCCACTCGTCGTCTGCGATCATCAGTTCTAACCCGTCGTCCAAGGGGCCGCCGGTCAGGCGACTTGACGCGAGCCTGATCGCCGCCCGATGCTCGCCTAGGAAGTCCAGGTCCAGGAGCATCATTGAGACGCGTCCGGCGCTGTCAGGATCGTGATAAAATGCCGCCCGGGAGGTCTCCAGGTGTCGCTCATAGCTCAGGCGCAGGGACCACGACCAGATGGAAAAGTAGCCAACCAGCACGGCAGCCGCCGCGGCCCAGGAGACCATATACGCACACACGAGCCGCCTCCAGCTGTTAGCTACCATGGTAGACTAGCCCAAAGGCATCCACTATCACCTTTGCGACGCCGCATGCAGCCTCGGCTTGCTGCTTGCGGATCTGCTCGTCTATCCTGCCACCGCGACCGTTGCCGCCACGGGCGACCCACTGCTCATAGATCTTTCGCTCGGTGCTGACAGTTTGCATCGCCCCCCAGGTAGCGCGCCCGTCGACTACAGCTACCACAATCACGGGCACTATCAACACAACAGCGACGGCGCCTCCTATAACCTTGACCGGCCCGTCGCCGATCTCCCGCATGGCGTCGCCTGCCGAGTAGGCCAGGAACCTCAGCCACTCGGGGAGCCGCCCGCTCGGATCCACAAAATCATTCGGCTCGCCCCCGCAATACGCATACGGAATCTGGTCCAGCATGCTGTCACGGCTGGCGAACCGCCCGACCTGTGGGTCGTAATACCTAGCGCCTACGTGTAGTAGGCCAGCGTCCCCGTCGCTCTGGTAGGTCCAGTCGCCGGCAAAGTTGTACGGGCTGCTAGTGCTGCCGCTCCTCGCGATGGTGTTCCCAAACGCATCGAAGTCCTGCCTCGCCGTGGCTGTGCCGGAGCTGTTCGTTTCGGCGCGCACGGAACCGAGCGCGTCGAAGGCCGGATACTCGCCGTTACGCCGGAGCAGATCGTTACCAACGGTGTACGCGGCAGTGAAGCTCGAACCCTGCGTCTCCGTCACCGGCGCGCCGCCGGCATACTGCGTGGACGTGGTGGTACCGGAGGCCGTGCGGCTCACGCGCCGGCCCAAGGCATCATAGCCAAAAGCGGTCACCGCCGTGCCCTGCGTAATCGACTTGAGCTGGCCGTCGTTATCCATCGTGCAGCTTGTTGAGGTGCTTCCCACCGTTTCGCCGGTGCGGTTTCCTACCGGATCCACCGTGTACGAAATCGAAACCAACGTAATCATAATCTAACAGAACAAGCCTGTCAGGGATTATACAAGCTTTCTTTGAAAATGTTCGCACGCATCCGGCACTCAACAGGTAAAGCGAGTTTTGCGGGCCGGAAAGTTCCATCCGAGCGACTTTTTTGGATTTTATTTGTTTGAGAGCCAATTTGTGCAGCGGTGAGTGCCGGCTGCCTGAACCGGAACCATCAACAGCGGATCCTTCGGTGTTGCTCGGAGTGACGACTGTGGGGGTGTTCGGTTCCCGGCATTCTATCGGCAGCGGCAGGTCAACCTGCTGCAGAAGTGTAAATCATTGTGTGGGCCGGGTCCGACTGACCTGGCGCACCACAACCGTCTGTCGAACCGGGAGTATCAACCTTGAAATCGAATCGTGTGAAAGAGGGCCTCAAAGCCGGAACGCCCCAGATCGGCACGTGGCTGTCGCTCGCCAGCCCATTTGCCGCCCGGTTCATGGCCCGGACCGGATTCGCCTGGCTCAACCTGGATATGGAGCACAGCCCGGCGACCTGGGAGACGGCAGCGCAGGTATTCGGCGCCGTGGCGGATGCCGGCGGCATTCCGCTGGTTCGCGTGCCGTTCAACAGCCTGGAGAATGCAAAGCGAGCGCTGGATGCCGGTACCTACGGCGTCATCTTTCCCATGTGCAACACGCGCGCCGAGGCCGAACGCGCGGTAGCCGCGTGTAAATACCCGCCGGCAGGGGAACGGAGTGTCGGCGGCGGACTCCAGGTCTTAAACTTTGACGCTCCGGCGAGCGAATACTACGCACGCGCGAACGAGCAGATCCTGGTGATTGTGCAGGCGGAACACGTGGAGGCCGTGCGGAATGCCGAGGAGATACTCTCTGTACCGGGGATCGATGCGGTGTTTGTGGGGCCGAACGACCTGCTGGCCTCGATGCATAAAACACCACGGATGGAGACCGATGACCCGGAATTCGTGCAGGCTCTGGCCCACGTGAAGGCCACGGCAGAGAGATTCGGCGTGGCGCCGGGCATACATGTTGCCGATGCGGAGGCGGCCCGGCGCAGAGTGGCGGAGGGCTGGAAATTCATCGCAATCAGCAGTGAACTTGGCTTCATGCTGGAAACAGCGAATGCCACCGTGGAGCAGGCGATCGGCGTGGCTGCGGCCGGTGTTGGGGCGCGCTATTAGTCCGATCACGCTACCGGTTCAAAGTGCGCCGTGAAGTGGCGCAGAAAAGCCGGTTGGCTTGTAATTCGCAGGCCGTGAATACTGGACCGGCTCTCATAGACGCCGATAATCAGTTCAGCCACGTAGTCAACGTGGCTCTGGGTGTACACACGGCGCGGAATGGCAAGGCGCACCAGGTCCATCGGTGCGAACGTCTCGTCGCCGGTCACCGGGTTGTGCTTGCCAAACATCACGCTACCAATCTCCACACTGCGTATGCCGCCGGCAAGGTAGATGGCGCAGACGAGCGCCTGACCAGGATACTGCTCGATGGGCACGTGCGGCAGAAAGCTGCGCGCATCCAGGTAGAGAGCATGGCCGCCGGGCGGCTCAACAAACCGGATACCACGGGCGCGCAGCTTGTCGGCGAAGTAGGTGACGCACGCATGTCGGTAGTCGAGGTACCTCTCGTCCTGCGCCTCCTGGATGCCTACGGCAAGCGCTTCCAGATCGCGCGCCGCCAGCCCCCCGTACGTTGGAAAGCCTTCGGTGAGGATCAGTAGGTTGCGGGCCTGCTCCGCCATCGCGTCGTCGTTCACGGCCAGAAAGCCGCCGATATTGCAGATGCCATCCTTTTTGCCGCTGAACGTGGCGCCATCGCAAAGGCTGAACATCTCCTGGGCGATCTTGTGGATGCCCACATGCGCGTAGCCGGCCTCCCGCTGCTTGATGAACCAGGCATTCTCGGCAAACTGGCAGGAGTCGAGGAAGAATGGAATGCCTCGCTTGCGCAGCGCCGTGCTCACTGCGCGGATGTTCGCCATAGAGACCGGCTGACCACCGCCCGTGTTGTTGGTTATCGTCAGCATGCCCAGTGGGATGTCCGCTGTGGAATCCAGCAGCGTCTCTAGCGCAGCAATGTCTACATTTCGCTTGAACGGATGAACCAACTGCGGGTCCTTGCCCTCTGGAATCACCAGATCAACGGCCTCAGCGCCGGAGTATTCGATATTGGCGCGTGTGGTGTCAAAATGGTTGTTCGAGGGCACCGTCCGCCCCTTCCCCCCGGCGATCTGAAATAGGATGCGCTCCGCCGCACGGCCCTGATGGGTGGGAATCACATGTTTGAGGCCGGTAAGCTCCCGAACCACCTTCTCGAATCTGAAGTAACTCTGGCTGCCGGCGTAGCTTTCGTCCGCAACCATCATGGCGCCCCACTGCGCCGCCGACATCGCCGCTGTGCCGCTATCGGTCAGCAGATCGATGAGCACATCCTCCGCGCGCATCAGAAACGGGTTGTAGTGCGCTCGAGCGAGGATCTCCACGCGCTCTTCCGCAGTGGTGAATCGGATCGGCTCAACCACTTTGATCTTGAACGGTTCAATGACGGCCTTCAAAACGTGCCTCCCAGAGCCGGCCGCGAGCGAGTCGATGCCCGTTCCGCGCCTGGCTGTCGACCTCCATCTTACCCCGGCGGCTGCCCGGCGATCGCACCGCCATGACGCGTTCCAGATCCCGTTTGCAGCCGTTGATCGCTCTGGTTACGCTTACATTCTGCCTCGTTCTGTTTGGTCGGTTGGCATGGCGCCGGTATCATCGCTATATCGACCGTCAGTTGCTGCAGGCTTCCTGCCACGGAGACCTGAGAAAAGTCCGGCACTGGCTCGAACTGGGCGCTGACCCAAACGCACTGGATGACGGCGCCGGCCCCTGCTTCGGCCCACCACTCCTGGAGGCGGTATCGTGGGGTGCATACCCCGCCGCAAGAGCCTCCGGGCGAGTGAAACCATCCGCGAGTGACGTGCGCACCTTTCGAATGAGGGCGGAAGCTATCAGCCGGTTGCTGCTTCAACACCACGCTAACCCGGATGCGCGCGGTCGGTACGCCGGTGGGTCTCTGGCAACCGCCGCAGGCGTAGGCTGGCACAGTCTGGTCCAACTGCTTCTGCATAACGGCGCCAGTGTGGATGGCGGTGTGGGCTGCAAGGAATCGCCATTGGCTGCGGCCGCTGGCGGAGGCGACCTGTCGACAGTGAGCTTGCTGCTGGCATCAGGCGCGAACGTAAACGGCGCTCGGACCGACGCACTGTCGCCGATCTCGGCGGCCGCTCAGAACCCGAGCCCTCAGGTCACGCTGCTTCTGGTCCACCACGGCGCCGCCTTAAACGGTAACGTCAACGATCTGCAGTCGCCGCTGGCCGCGGCGGTTCTTGGCAGAAACGGGGCGCTGGCAAATGTGCTGCTGACGCGCGGGGCATCGCCGAACGGCTCGCCGCATGACGCGACCAGCCCTCTGTGCGCGGCGATCGGCCAGCGCTACTTCGGCCTTGCAGAGCGGTTACTGCATCTCGGCGCGAGTATACGCGGAGTAGGCCCTGTTCCCCAAGACCCGCTGCGAGCCGCTGTCGCGATGGACAATGTCCCGCTCACGCACGAGCTGTTGGCGCGTGGAGCAAGCGTAAAAATATCCGCTGGCGTGCTCGAGAGCGTCCGCTCGGTCGCCATGATGCGGCTGCTGGTGGCTCACGGCGCAAACGTACTCGCGGCAGACAGCCAGGGCACGACCGCGCTGATGGCCGCAGCAGCAAGTGGGGAGATACCGGTCGTACGCCTGCTGCTTTATCTGGGGGCAGCAGTGAACAGCAGAGATGCGATGGGTATGAGCGCGCTGGACTACGCTGTGGCGGCCGCACGCCAGCAATACGGCGCGGCCAGGCGTTCTCCCCCAAACGTGGCACGCTGTATGCAGCTGCTGATCGCCCATGGCGCCGAACCAGCCGATGTCCGAGACCATGACAGCTCCCTGATGCTGGCCGCATACCCCGGCTGCAAAGCAATTGAACAGGTTTTGCTGGCGCACGGAGCCACCGTTGACACCAGGAATCCAGACGGGTGGACTGCCGCACAGTTTGCCGTGATGAACCGGGCGCACGATGTACTGCGCCTGCTGTTGCGATCTGGCGCGAGCCCGAATGGAAGGGATAAGGCGCGTCGCACGCTGCTGCAGCTCGCGGTTGGAGATAGCGACGCGCCCGCCGTCAGCGCACTATTGGCCGCCGGGGCGGATCCGAAGGCGGAGACTTCAACGGGCGGAACGGTTTTGGATGAGGCCCGCCATTTGCGGCACAGTACGACGATTGTGGGGTTGATTCAGGCTGCGCTGCCGAAGCCGGTAAACGCGCCACGACCGTAAACCGCAGCTCGGCGCTGGCTCTATCTGCGCTCCGCCTCATCGAGAAACCGCGCCAGATCGGCCTTTCCAAGGTGTGGTTCGCCCGGAGCCACGTGGTCCAGCCGGCCCTGCCGCATCCACTTCTCCAGCAGATCCACCTGATCAAAGAGGTGAGCAAAGGACTCAACGTGGAACAGCAGCGGCTGATAGTGGTTGATCTCGAAGTACTGATTGATCACCCACTCCAGCTGGATGGGATATCGCTGCACCTCCGCGGCCTCGATGGAGTGGCGCAGCTCTCCAAACGAGCTCAACAGGCCGCTGCCGTAAGCTTTGAGGCCATCGGGTCCGCGCATCAGTCCAAATTCGATCGTGAACCAGAAGAAGCGGGCCAGCGCCTTGTAGACGCTGGCAATGCGAGCAGCGCGCTCGGCCCTATTCCTGATTGACGCAGCGATCTCCACCGCGGTATGGGCACAATCGCCGAATCGGACCAGCGTATCGGCGAAGGCGGTGTCGGTGTGCATGGGGACGTGCCCGGCGATGTCATGGAAGATATCGGGCTCCGGCAGATAGTCCAGACGGCCCGCGTCGCGAATGGTGATGGTGGTTGGGAACTCGCGGTTGCGAAGCCGGTCGAAGAAGACAAAAGCCGGCACATAACCACTTACCGGCCGCGCCTTGAATCCCGTAAGCGGCGAAAGGAACCGATTGACGTCGTCAAGTCGCGGCACTCGCTTTGAATCGAGGCACAGGTTGGATATACCGGCGAGAAAGTGCGAGTTGGCGTACTTGTTCCAGGGATCCTCCATACGCGCATAGAGGCTGCGCCACGCGGCATGGTTCTCCTCAGTGTAGAGTTCGTAAGGCTGCTCTATGTACAACTCGCCGGATTGGCGCGCGTGCTCGATGTAGGGCGAATGGTTTGTGGTGAGGCCCGCCAGACCCTTAACCGCCGCTGCCTTCATGTCGTCACCTCCGCACGCGCCTATGCGTCCGTTACCGCGCCACTTCCGAAGCTGATCGTCACGCCCTACCCTGCAGCCTTGAACTGGGTCGACTTCCACTGCTCAAACAGGGGTTTCAGCTTGATACGCTGATACTTACCCGTTGAGGTTACCGGAAAGGTCTCGCCGAAAACCACCACCTTCGGGCACTTGGCAAACGGCAGCCGTTCTCGACACCAGATGATCACATCCTGCTCGGTGAGCGATCCAGGCTCCTCGGGCTGAACGTAGGCACCGATCTCCTCGCCGTAGAAGTCGTTGTCAAATCCAACGGCCATGGCCGCCTTGACGCCGGGAACTGTGGCCAGAACCTCGTCAATGTCGAACGGCGAGTAGTTGACGCCACCTCGAATGATCAACTCCTTGATGCGCCCGGTGATGAAGTAGTACGGCGAGCCATCTGGCCCGGGGCGCCAGAACCCCTCGTCGCCGGTCCTGAACCAACCGTGCGCAAACGCATCGGCATTTGCCTGTGGCCGCTTGTAGTAACACTGCATCACGTTGGCCCCACGCACTACGATCTCGCCGCGTTCGTCCTCGGGCTGCTCCTCACCTGCTGCATTGTGGATCGCCATGTCGTTGGCCGAGATTGCGCAGCCGATAGAAGGGAAGCCGCATTCGAACATCCAGTGCACATAGGCATTCTCGTCGAGCAGTGGAGGGAGGAAACAGGAGTAGCAGGTGGTCTCGGATAGGCCATAGCCATGAACGACACGCACACCGAACAGGTCGTGAAACTGCTTCGCAAGCCCGGTTGTGAGCGGTCCGGCGCCGCAAATGACGTGCCGGAGCACGCTCGGGGTCGATCGCTTGTAGAGTCGCGGCTGCGCGCAAAGAAACGCGAGAACCGTCGGTACCACGCTGGCCCAGGTGCAGTGCTCGTGCCTCAGCGTGTACCAGAACGTATGTGCGCGGAAGCGGTCGTTGAGGACCACGCTCCCTCCCGAGACCAGCGGGGTCATCAGCGTGACGACCACTCCGTTGACGTGGTGAATGGGCAAGATGCAGAAAGCACGATCGCGCGATGTGAAACCATGCCAATCTGCGATGCTCAACGCATCATTCAGCAGGTCCGCCTGGTCCAACACCACACCCTTCGGCGCTCCGGTTGTCCCGGAAGTGTAGACGATCAGAGCCTCCGCGGTTTTCGGTACCTCCGGCAGGTTGGCCGGCGGAGCGTTCAGCAAGTCCGTAAGGCTCTCCAGATCTCCTGTCGCGGGTCCCGCGATAATCCATCGGCCCACGGCCGGTAGCCGCGCCATGAGGCGGCGTGCCCGATCGAGTTGTGACGGCAGCACAAATACCGCAGCCGCTTCGGCGTTCTCCAGTACGAACGCCGCGTTATCCTCCTCTTCACCTGCGTTTACGGGTACCACGCACATACCTGCGATCCAGGCGGCAAAGTAGACGAGAACCGTGTCGGGGTCGTTCGCCATCAGCGTGCCGATCCGACTACCAACCGCGAGGTTCAGGCGCGAGTGCAGGGCATGCGCCAACCGGGACGCCAGATCGAAGAACTCCGCGCGCGTCCATGCGCCGGCACGCTTGCCTTCCCGATACCATGTGAGCCACGACGCCTGGTCGGCTTCATGGCTGCGATCGCTCAGGAGGCTGCCGATGCTCTGCCACGGGGTGAACGCCTTGCGATCCACACCGCTGGAGAGGCGCTGCGCGGAAGCGATCAATCCAGCCGTTTCGCTGCTGTAACTTTCAGAACTCACGCCATTGTGTTCCCGGATGTGCCGCCGGTCCGATGATGCCGGCGATTTCGATTTTGGCAGATGCGAATCGTATAATGGTATCGCATAACGCTCCGTGACGAGCACCGAGAGGAGAACCCAGTGTCAAATGAAGGAATGCCCCTACGAGGCATCGATCGGCTTCGCTTCTTTGTAGGCAACGCACGGCAATCGGCCTACTTTTACCGAAATGCGTTCGGCTTCGACGTCGTGGCCTATGCCGGTCTCGAAACAGGCAGTCGCAATGAGGCCGCCTATGTGCTGCGCCAGGGCTCCATCACGTTTGTGCTGGCTTCACCGCTTGGCCCGGACCACCCCGATAACCACAGGCTGATAGAGCACGGTGATTCGGTTCAGGACGTTGGTATCGAAGTCGACGATGTGCAGGCCGCCTTTCACGAGGCGGTCCGGCGCGGGGCACGGCCCGTGACTGAGCCGCAGGTGCTGGAAGACAGGAACGGCGTCTACGAGATTGCCAGCATTCAGGCGTACGGCGATACCACCCACAGCTTCATCAATCACGATGGATACCACGGCGTGTTCGCGCCCGGGTACGAACCGCTTGAAGCGGAGCGGTATGACGCAGGCAGTTTCCATTCTTCCGGCCTCACCGCCATCGACCATGTCGTCGCAAATGTGGAAGAGGGCCGCATGAACGAGTGGGTTCAGTTCTACGAACAGGTGCTGGGATTCAGCCAGTTGGTGCACTTCGACGACAAGGATATCAGCACCGAGTACTCCGCTTTGATGTCGAAGGTGGTGCAGGATGGCGGCGGCCGGATCAAGTTCCCTATCAATGAGCCGGCGGATGGGCTCAAGCGCTCTCAAATCGAGGAGTATCTGGAGTACTACGGCGGCCCCGGAGTGCAGCACATTGCCCTGGCTACCGATGACATTGTCGGTACGGTGACCAACCTGCTGCGAAATGACGTATCGTTCCTCAAGGTGCCACAGACTTACTACGATGCCCTGCCCGACCGTGTCGGCCGTATTGACGAGGACTTCAAACAGCTGGCGAAGCTCGGCATACTTGTGGACCGAGACGACGAGGGATACCTGCTGCAGATATTTACCAAACCGGTGGAGGATAGGCCCACGCTCTTCTTCGAGGTGATCGAGCGACACGGCTCGCGCAGTTTCGGCAAAGGCAACTTCAAAGCGCTCTTCGAGGCGATCGAGCGCGAACAGATGTCGCGCGGAACGCTCTAGCAGCGATGAAGCTTGTCCGATTCCTTCGACCGGGCTCGGATCAAGCCGAGGTCGGCATGGCAGCCGGCAATACCATCCGCCCTCTGGCGGCTATGGCTCCGCCGGGAGGCTGCTGCGATGTCCGGGCTGCGCAGGCGGCGATGCAGGCACGTGGAGCCGGACAGGCGACCGGCGAGGAGCAGCTGGCGCTGCGGGATGTGACGGTTCTGGCCCCGGTTGCGCCGCGGTCGTTCCGCGACTTCTACGCGTTTGAGCAGCACGTTGTCGCAGCTCGACGGAACCGAGGGCTTGAGATGGTAGCCGAATGGTACGACGCACCAGCTTTCTACTTCTCGAATCCGGCCGGGCTTATCGGGCCTGGCGAAAGTGTGGTGTGGCCGGAGGAGACTCAGGCACTGGACTTCGAGCTGGAACTGGCCGCCGTGATCGGTGTTGAGTGCCGCGATCTAAGCGCTTCCGCAGCCGATGAGGTAATCGCGGGGTTCACCGTTCTCAACGACTGGAGCGCGCGCGACATTCAGAAGCACGAGATGAAGGTGGGCCTTGGACCGGCAAAGGGCAAGGACTTCTGTACGTCGCTCGGCCCGTGGCTCGTAACCCCGGATGAGTTGGCGCCGTTCACGCATAGGCACGCCACACGCGGCTGCACGTACTCGATGCGCATGACGGCGGCAGTGAACGGCAAGCAGATATCTGCGGGCAACAGCGGAGAGATGCGCTGGACCTTTGCCGAACTGATCGAGCGGGCCAGCTCGTGCGCAACACTCCAGGTGGGAGACGTGATCGGTTCCGGTACTGTTGGCACCGGCTGCATCACGGAGTTTCCGACAGGCACGTGGCCGTGGCTGCAGCAGGGCGATGTTGTGACGCTCGAGGTGGAGGGGATCGGGCGGTTGGAGAATCGCCTGGCTCGATCCCCTCGATAAGCGCTCCAGGAGAAGAGACGATGCCAGGGTATATGCAGCTGGGCCAGATTCCGCGAAAGCGCCACACGCAGTTCCGAAAAGCCGATGGCGGCCTCTATTCGGAACAGCTTTTCGGCACGCGAGGCTTCTCGGGCATCGCTTCGCTGCTCTATCACATCCATCCACCGACGCAGGTGATGGAGTGGTCACCGGTAGAGTGTGCTGACGCCGAAATGGAGGAGCATGCGGCTCTCCATCACCGTCACCTCAGGACCGGCGCGATGGAGCCTTATGGCGACCCGGTCTCGGGCCGCATACCGCTGATGCAGAATGCCGACGTCCGCATCGGCATCTGCGTGCCTGCCGCGCCGATGCCGTACTTCTATAAGAATGCCGATGGCGACGACCTGTTATTTGTCCACAGGGGCTCAGGCCGGCTGGAGACGATGTTCGGCGCCCTGCCTTTTGGCGTCGGCGACTACCTTGTGGTACCCCGCGGCACTATCTATCGCATCGTTACCGACGGCGCACCTGCACGTTTTCTGGTTATCGAATCTGCGACGCCGATCCAGACGCCCAAGCGGTATCGCAACGAATACGGCCAGCTGCTGGAGCATGCGCCGTACTGCGAGCGCGATATGCGGGGTCCGAGCGCGCTGGAGACGCACGATGAGGCGGACCGGTTTGAAGTCCGCATCCGGGCGCGCGGCGCGATGGCGTCGTACTGGTACCCGTTCCATCCGCTGGATGTAGTTGGCTGGGACGGGTTCGTATATCCGTGGGCATTCAACATTGCCGATTTCGAGCCGATTACGGGCAGCCTTCATCAACCGCCCCCCGTTCATCAGACGTTTGAGGCGGCGAACTTCGTCGTATGCTCGTTTGTCCCGCGGATGCTCGATTACCATCCGAACGCCATTCCGGTGCCCTACAACCACAGCAACGTAGACAGCGACGAGATGATCTACTACGTCAACAGCCGGTTCGGCAGCCGCCGTGGTATCGAGGAGGGTTCGATCACGCTGCACCCCTCCGGCCTGCCGCACGGGCCCCAGCCGGGCGTGGTGGAGTCAAGCCTCGGTCAGACGCGCACCGAGGAGTTGGCTGTTATGGTTGACACATTCCGACCGCTTCAACTGTCTGCCGCCGCACTTCCGCTCGAGGATGCCGCCTACCCGATGAGCTGGAATCCGGCCACGTGACGGAACCGGCGGCCATCGCCGCAGTGCGCAGCTTCCTTCCGGAGAGCATTACTCAAGCGGCGGCATACCAATTGCTGGTTCAGTCGGTCGGTCCACGGCCCATCGCACTGACCAGCACGATGAGCGCCACCGGCCTGCCCAATCTTGCGCCGTTCAGCTTCTTCATGGCGGGAGGCGGCAGCCCGCTTTCGGTCACGATATCGCCTTTACTGAACCGCGCCGGATTGCCTAAGGATACGCTGACCAACATCTCTGAAAACGGCGAGTATGTTATCAACGCGGTCTCTTTCGAAATGGCCAGCCGGATGAACGTTGCCAGCGCCGATTATCCGCCCGATGTAAGTGAGTGGGATCGCTCCGGGCTCACGCCCGCGCCATCGGTGCGCGTAGGGCCGGCGCGTGTGGCTGAGAGTCCGTTCGCGCTCGAATGTCGGCTGTTCACTATAGTGAGCCACGGGTCCGGGTTTCTGGCCGCCAACTACATCATCGGCGAGATCGTTGCCATCCACGTGGCAGCACGGCTGTACGACGGCGACCGCATAGTGCCGCAGCGTGCCGAGCTGATCGCGAGAATGGGTGGCGACTGGTACGCCAGAGCGGATGCCGCCAGCATGTTTGAGATGGCGCGGCCGGCGCCGGCGCCGGCGCGGTCGGAGGCGGGCGGCGAATCGCGCACGACTGCTTAGCTCCTCCAAAGGTGCGGCTCCGTCTGAAATCACAGGTTGCGGCCCGGTCCGTCCGATGTTCCCCCGGCTCACGCGCCCGATCGCCCCTACGCACGCGCCGGCAGTTGGGGTATCCCCATCGCCGTGTTCCGCGCGGCGTACAAGCGGGAGGAACCGTGTTTGAAAGCAGGCAGGTGATAAGGCGCCGCGCATCGAAGTATGCGGAGCGCTCGCACTGTGTATTCGATGCGTGGGATGCCTGTCTGCCGGTGCTCCGAGTCCTGTAGTACGCTCGCACACGGCAGGCAATCTCCGCCGCGGCCAACTCGGGACAATCAAACTCGCATGGAGGACAGCTCATGAAGCAGAAATCGATTACTGGACTGCTTATCGGCATCGGCATCTGCTGCCTGGTCACGGCGGCGGCGGCCCAGCGGGGTCGCGTTTTCGTGCCGGCCTCTTCGGTAGAGCACGCGGGTGATCGCGGCGTCCGCGCACACACCAACCACCTTTTGATGATCGGCGGTGGCAATCCCGATCTCTTCACCGGAGTTGGTGGCGCCATGTCACCCGCCGATCTGCGCTCTGTCTACTCTCTGCCGTCCACCGGCGGCAGCCAGGCAATCGCCATCGTGGATGCGTACGCATACGGCACTGCTCTAAAGGATTTCAATGTATTTGCGGGCCAGTACGGCCTGCCAAAGGAGACGAGCACCAACGTGCTCAGTTCCACCAACAAGGTGTTTCAGGTGGTGTACGCAACCGGCAAAAAGCCGAGCGGCAACGGCGGCTGGGACCAGGAGCAGGCGCTGGATATCGAATGGGCGCATGCCATGGCGCCCAGCGCCAAGATCTATCTGGTTGAAGCCGCCTCCGCAAGCTTTACGGCACTCTTCAATGCCGTGAACAAGGCATCCAGCCTGGCCGGCGTCACGGAGGTGTCGATGAGCTGGAGCGGCAGTGAGTTCTCCACAGAATCGAGCGACGATACCTATTTTCAACATGCGGGCATCGTCTACTTCGCGTCAGCGGGTGATACAGGCGGCGTGAATGGCTATCCGAGCGTCTCACCGGACGTGGTCTCGGCAGGTGGTACCACCATCAACGTGGACGCTAACAAGAACTTCTCCTCCGAAACGGCTTGGAGCGGTAGTGGTGGCGGACCCAGCGCTTACGAGGCGCGCCCAAGCTGGCAAAACGGCATATCCACGATCGTCGGCTCGAAACGCGGCTGCCCGGACATGTCGTTCGACGCAAACCCGGCCACCGGCGTCTCGGTGTACGACAGCACCAAATCCGGCGGGCTCTCCGGTTGGCTCCAGTTTGGCGGCACCAGCGTCTCATCACCGTCACTGGCCGGCATTGTCAACCTTGCGGGGAGCTTCTACGGCGGGAGCACAGCCGAACTCACCGCGATCTACAACACATATGCCAGCGCCAGCTACGCGGGTGACTTTCGTGATATCACCAGCGGCACCGCGGGCTCGTTCAGCTGCACAACCGGCTGGGACTTCATTACCGGGGTTGGCTCACCACTCGGCCTAGGCGGCAAGTAAGCTCCGGCAGGTCCATCCATGCGGACCGGGGCAGGACGCGGTGGTAACGCCATCGCTCGGTCTGCCCCGGTCTGCGCTCCAGCGCCACTACGTAACGCAGGATTTGGCGCCCCGGCACGCGAACGCTAAGACTCGCGTTGAGCCGCAAACCCACCGTCACGCCGCATTGAACGCTGCCGGTTGGGGCGATTTCCGGGGAGTTTGAATGAGCCGCGACCTGCAGATACACAATCCGGCAACGGGCGCCCTGCTCACCACCCTGCCGGACGAAGGCGCGGAAGGCGTGGAGCGAGCCGTGCGGCGCGCACGCGATACCGCGGATACCGGCGTCTGGCGCTCGATGCCGGCCTCCGAACGCGCCGAAGCGCTCTGGCGACTGGGCGATATCATCCGTGCCGATCAGGATGACCTGGCGCGGCTGGAATCGGCCAACAATGGGAAGACCGTGCGGGAAGCCGGGCGAGGCGACCTGCCCCCGGCGGCGGATATCTTTCACTACTGCTCGGGTCTGGTCCGATCTGTCTGCGGCGAAACGATTCCGGTAGATGGTCCCTTTCTGACGTACACACTCCGCGCGCCGGTGGGCGTTGTAGCTGCTATCGTGCCCTGGAACTATCCCTTGCTGCTGGCATGCTGGAAGGCTGCTCCGGCGCTGGCATGCGGCAACAGTATTGTGATCAAGCCTTCCGAACTCACGCCGCTGACGGCACTGCGTTTGCCGGGTTACTGCCGCCAAGCCGGCATACCCGACGGGGTTGTGAATGTGGTGACCGGCTACGGAGCCACTACGGGTGATGCCCTGGCGCGGCATCGCGGCGTGGACAAGATCGCCTTTACCGGCAGCACGGCCACCGGCCGGAAACTGATGATCGCATCGGCGGAATCCAATCTGAAGCGGGTTTCGCTGGAGCTTGGTGGCAAGTCTCCCTTCATTATCTTTCCCGATGCCGACCTGGAGCGCGCACTCGACAAGCTGGCGGGCGGAATATTTGTAAACAAAGGCGAAATCTGCAACGCGGCTAGCCGTCTGTTGGTGCACGCGGACCTTTATGAAGAGGTGGTGAAGCGCGTGGCTGAGCGCGCCGCCAGGCTAAAGGTTGGCGATCCGACCGATCCCGAGACGGTGATTGGCTCGCAGGTTTCACCTGCGCAGCTGGACCGCATTCTCGGCTATGTCACCATTGGAAAGGCGGAAGGCGCCCGACTTATGGCCGGAGGCGGCAGGGATGTTACCGGTGCGAATGCGGCGGGTTCATTCTGCCAGCCGACTGTTTTCGCCGATGTGACGGCCGGAATGAAGATTGCGCAGGAGGAGATATTCGGTCCGGTACTGAGCATTTTGAAGTTTCATAATGAAGTCGAAGCTCTGGAGATTGCGAACAACTCGATGTACGGTCTGGCCGCCTCGGTATGGACGCGCGACGTAGCAAGGGCTCACCGAATGGCCGATGCGCTGGAGGCCGGCGTGGTGTGGCTGAACACCTTCAACGGCTTCGACAGCTGCGCGCCGTTTGGCGGATGGAAACAGTCGGGATTTGGCACGGATTTAGGCCGGAATGCCGTGGAACAGTACACGCGCCTGAAGTGCGTCTGGGCGGATATGGAGCGATGATGTGACTTCGCCGCGTACCAACCTGAGGCAGGAGCTGCAGCAGAACCGCACCAACCGGGTGCGCGTTAGCGGATTCGATATCGATGGAGTGATGCGTGGCAAGTACCTCTCTGCAGCCAAGTATCTGTCGGCATTGGAGGGCGGCCTGGGATTCTGCGATGTCATCTTCGGCTGGGATTGCGCCGACGCGTTGTACGGAACCGGCGGCTATACCGGCTGGCATACCGGTTTTCCGGACTTGCTGGCAAAGATTGATCCCGCCACATTCCGGTACATACCATGGGAACAGCACACGGCCATGGCGCTGGTGGATTACTACCGGCGTGACGGTACGGAACTGCCGTTCTGCCCGCGAGGACTCCTCAAGCGCATAACAGCCGCTGCAGCGCAAATGGGATACCTGCCGCGCACCGCGGTAGAGTACGAATTCTTTCTTTTTGACGAGTCGGCCGGCTCACTGCATGCGAAGCAGTACGTTGATCCCAGGCCGGAATCCCCGGGAATGTTCTGCTACAGCCTGGCGCGCGCTACCAGTCGGCCGGAGTTTGTGGATGCGCTTTTCGCTGCCTTGGAGGGCGTTCGCATTGAACTGGAAGGTTTCCATACCGAAACCGGTCCGGGCGCATTTGAGGCATCGCTGCGTTATGACGACGCAGTAACGGCGGCAGATTCGGCCGGGCTGTTCAAAGCCACGGTCAAAGAGATCGCTCGCCAGCATGGCCTCACTGCATCATTCATGGCTAAGTGGAACGCCGATCTGCCCGGCTGTGGCGGCCACGTGCACCAGAGTCTGTTGGAGCCGACCAACCGGGAGAATGTGTTTGCCGCCCACGACCGCGCGTTCGGCGCATCGTTCCTGGCGCTCAACTATCTAGCCGGGCAGCAGCAGTTCCTGCCGGAGTTCATGGCGATGCTCGCGCCAACAATAAACAGCTACAAGCGGCTGGTACCGGGCGCCTGGGCGCCCGTCGCGGCCACATGGGGCGTAGAGAACCGGACCAATGCGCTGCGGCTAATACCCGGCCTCACATCCGCCGCAACGCGCATCGAGACGCGCATACCGGGCGCGGACGCGTCACCGCATCTTGCTCTGGCCGCGTGCCTGGCTGCCGGCCTCCATGGGATAAAGGAGACGTTGGAACCCACGGCGCCGACATCGGGAAACGCGTATGAGGAACAGAACGTGCCCACCCTGCCCCTGAGCCTGCACGAGGCGACACAACGCCTCCGGAACAGCCAGGTGGCGCGATCGTGGTTCGGTGACCCATTTGTGGACCATTTCTGCATGACTCGCGATGCAGAGTGGCGCGCCGCCGGCGGTGCCGTGACCGACTGGGAGCTTCGGCGCTACTTTGAGGTGATCTAGTGCTGAGCCGGTTTTCATTTCCCACCAGGATCGTTTTTGGCGAGGGTGCGGCGGAAGAGACCGGCGAAACTGCCAAGGCGCTGGGAGCGCGCACGGCACTGCTGGTTACCGACCCCGGCGTTCTCGGCGCGGGCTTGACGCGGCCAGTGGAGGCTTCACTGCGGGCGTCCGGACTCGTGACGGCGATATTCTCGGGCGTGGATGCGAATCCGACGGAGGAGAACGTCGACTGCGGCGTGGAGGCATGGAGACAGGCCGGCGCCGACATTCTGGTGGCGGTTGGTGGCGGCAGCGCACTGGACGCCGCCAAGGCGGTCCGGATGAGGATCGATCACCACGGGCCGATGGAGCAGTACGATGACAACATCGGCGGCGATGCGAAGATCGTCCAGCAGATGCCGCCGCTGCTTGCGCTGCCGACTACCGCCGGCACGGGCAGCGAGGTTGGCCGGAGCGCGGTCATTATCTGCCGGTCCAACCGGCGGAAGACCGTCTTCTTCCATCCGGGCCTGATGCCCGATGCGGCGCTCTGCGATCCGCTCCTCACCGCTTCCATGCCGTCATCGATAACGGCATGGACGGGCATGGATGCGCTCACGCACAATCTGGAGGCGCGGCTGGCCACGCCGTATCATCCCATGGCTGACGCCATTGCCATCGGCGGACTGCGCTTATGCAGTTCCAGTCTGGTCCGGGCGTTCCGGAATGGCGATGACCTGGCGGCCAGGGCCGACATGATGATGGCGGCTATCATGGGCGCAACGGCTTTCCAGAAGGGCCTTGGCGCCACGCATTCGCTGGCGCACCCGCTTTCGAGTATGGCCGGCATGCATCACGGTCTTACCAACGCAGTGCTGCTGCCCGCGGTACTGGAGTTCAATGCGAAGGCCTGCCATGACGCCTATGCTGAAATCGGGCGGCTGCTGGATATCGGATCGGAACCCGCCGCGCTCCCCAACTGGATACGCCGCCTCAATGCGGAACTGGGAATCTCGCCGCACTTGAGCGATTACGGCATTACGGAAGCGATGATCGCGCCGATGGCAGAGCTGGCCATTCAGGACGGCTGCCACGTGAACAACCCCATGCCTTGCGACCGGTCAATTATGGAGCAGCTTTACCGCAGCTCACTGTAATGGCGGGATCACGGCCGGCGTGAGCTGCATCGTCTGCTCATGCATCTGGCGCTGGTGCTGCGCGTTGATCTGGTAGATCCCGAAGCCGTAGCAGAACGCGTATGCGGCAATGCCGACGCGCAGCATAAGCCGGATGAACCGCGGACGGCGCCGACGGAGAACCTCGAGCGCTACAACGGGCGCGAAGACCAGCAGCAGCTTCATCGCCGCGAAAACCGGCAGGCCGGCGCGCACATAGAAACCCATCACGGGGTTTGCTTCCGCTCCATGCCCGAGCGCGATCAGCCAGAGCGTGCTGATCAGATCGAACAGGCATAAAGCCACCAGGATGTAGCTTTCAGGGCAGAATAGCGCCAGCCGGCGCTCGAGCGGTTGTCGCTGCGGTTGTTTTACAGGGTGTTCGAATGAAGTCATAGTGTCAATATGTGCGGTCCGTATTCGAGTGGATAATTGCGCTGAGCGGTGGAGTGGCCGGCCATGCTCATACGCATACGACGATGCGGGCCCCGTGAACTCTCCGGGCGATTACGTCCTGTTGCGGGGTACCGGCGCGGCCCAAAATGCCTTGCCGGCGGCGAATGCGTGGAGACGCCGCGGTTCTCGCGATGCGCAACAGTTATCGTATGCCTTGCACCGATGCCGGTGTGCACGGCTCGCGCCAACATCGTGCTCTGGAACGGAGCGAAGCGCGTCGTCGCTTAGCGGCTACCCCGTCGCGCCAGAGAGGTTCTTTGCTCCGCTAGCGATGACAACGGCCTCTTTTTCAGAATGACAGCGCGCGGAAGACATCAAGACCGTTGGACCATGGTTGGTTGGTCGGGCTCGGAACGTGAGCGCTGATGGCACTATCAGGCAGTATGTGCACCAGCCCGAATGGCTCCGGGCCGACCGCATCCGCCCAGCCCTAGATCGCCGATGAGAGTTTGAGCAGCCGGACGCCGTGCGGTGGTATTTCCAGCTTCAGCGTGTTATAGGGCCGGCCGAGACTCTTTTGCGCCCACACGTCGCGGACGTCGCACGGGAGTGGCACGTTGAACTCGGTGAGGTTTTCCGTAACGGTCAGGCCCGAGTGATCGAGGTTGAAGAGCGCTACGTACCGGCTGCCGTCGGGCGCATTGGAGAGCCAGCGGACGAGATTGAAGGTTCGGTCGATCTGCCCGGGCGCGGCGCCCTGCTGCTGGATGCGGAGCGCTTCCGTGTTGGTGAGCAGGCCGAGCGTGAATCGATCGAGCGCCGGGAGATGGCCGCCGAACATCAGCGGCGACCGCGCGATGATCCAGAGCGTCATCATCGTCAACTGCTCGTCGTGCGTCAGCTTGGATGCCCGACCGCCCTTGTCGCTCTCCTGTGGCGGCAGCGCGATCCGACCCAGCGGCAGCATATCGGCATCCGGCCAGTGGCCGGGTCCGCCATACCGCACCCAGTTCGGCAGCAGGTCGAATGCGCGCAGCACATGATCCCACTGATCCCAAACGTCGTCGGATATGCGCCACATCTCGGCCTGGTGAGCCACGTCGCTCGCCCTGGAGAGCGGCGTCGGTCCCGGTGAAAGGCTGAGCACGATGCCCGGCGCGACCTTTTCGATCGCGTTGTGGAGCAGCCGGATCTCGCCTTGATGGTACGGCTGGCTCATGTCATCGGCCTTGATGAAGTCGACGCCCCAGGCGTTGTACAGCGTGATCAGCGAGTTGTACCAATCCTGTGAGCCGGGAAGCTCCGGATGTACGCCGTACATCACGCTGTTCCAGTCGCAGATCGACGTCGGGTCGGCGATATCCTGGGCATGCGCCGTGCTGCCAAAGATCGGCGTTTTAGCTGCGACGGCCTGGCGTGGAATGCCCCGCATAATGTGGATACCAAACTTGAGCCCGTTGCGATGAACGTAGTCGGCCAACGGCTTGAAGCCCGCCTGGTGGCCGGCGCTGGGAAACCGGTTGAAGGAGGGAATGAAGCGCCCAAACCCATCCATATCCATGGCGGCCTTCTCGGAGTATCCTGCCGTACCGCCGGTCGGGTTGTACCAGCCTTCATCCACCACGATGTACTCCCAGCCGAGACCCGCCAGCGATCCGGCCATCGCATCGGTATTGGCGCGTACAGCCCACTCGCGAACCCCGAGACCAAAACAGTCCCAACTGTTCCAGCCCATCGGCGGACGATGGGCCAATAAAGCTTGAGCGCGGTGTGCTGCCATCGAAGTAGATCTCCTTCGCCACCCGGTACATGGTATCACAGAGTCGGCCCGCGGGCCACAACGAGGGCGAGCGGCACTGGTGTTGCCGGGAGACAAGAGATATGACGCGTGAACGGCCGCAGTGGTCGACCGATGGGCAGGTGGAACGGCTGCGGGAGCTGCTCGGGGCGGAGCCCGCACACCGCCTTGCTCCGCTGCGCCGCGATGTACGCTCACTGGGCCGGCTCTTGGGTGTGGTACTGCGGGAACAGGCCGGAAACGAGCTGTACGAGGAGGTTGAGGCCATCCGCCGGCTGGCGATCGAGCGCCGGGAGGCGATGGATCGCGGCGAGCCCGATGCTGGAGGCCTTGAACCGCTGGCGGCGCGGTGTAACAACGCCGATACTAGCCGAACGTACGCACTCACGAAGGCGTTTGCTATCTACTTTGAACTGACGAACCTCGCCGAGGCAAATCACAGGAAGCGGCGACTGCGAGCCGCCCAGGTGACGGCTGGCGCCGCGCCACAGCCGGGCTCAATACACGGAACGCTGCTGCGCCTCCGTGCGGCATGGATATTTGATGAAGATGTGCGGCGGCTGCTTGACCGGGTGGAAGTGACGCCGGTGTTCACGGCGCATCCTACAGAGACGGCCCGGCGCACGATCCTCGCCAAAAGGCACGCGATCGGTCACCAGATCGAGCAGCTCGACTGGCTGCCGCTCACCGATCGCGAAGCTGGGGAACGCGAGGCCGAAATCCTGGCCGAAATCACCGCTCTGTGGCAAACCGATGAGGTGCGACGCGAACGCCCAACGGTAAACGCGGAGATACGGATGGGGCTCGACTACTTCGAGCAGGTTATTGTGGAGGCCGTTCCGGCTCTTTATGCAGAGTGTGAAGAGAGCTTTCTGGCAACTTACGGTTCGACTATGGATCCATTGGCGATGCGGCCGATTGTACGCTTTGGTTCATGGATCGGCGGGGATGCGGATGGAAATCCCAATGTGACGGCCGATTGCACCCGCGATGCCGTTGAGATGGCACGCAGGCTGGTGTTGAACACATATCGTAAGTCGGTACAGCGGCTGCAGAGGCTGGTGAGCAGCTCCGCGCTGCAGTGTGGTGTTTCCGATGAGCTAGTGGCGGCGCTTGACGCGGCCGAGCGGCAGCCCGGACCACGTGGCTATGGCTCCAGCGTGGAGATCTACCGGCGCTGGTTTAACTGGATTGGGCATCGCCTCGATGAGACACTGAACGGTGGGACTGCGGCCTACGCCGAACCCGGTTATTTCGATGAAGACGTACGCATCGCTTTCAGAAGCCTGATGCAAAACCGCGGCGGCCGGATCGCCGAGCGGTACCTCGGTCCCCTGCTGTTGCAGATCGTCACGTTCGGATTCCATCTGTGCACACTGGATATCCGCCAACATGCACGTGTTCACGCGCGTGCTGTAAGCGACCTTGCAAGTGGCGCGCAGACGCCGGAGCGGCTTTCGGCCGTATCTGACGATACCCACGCGCTTATGGCCACGCTGCGGGAGGTGGCTGCTATCCGCCGAGATCACCCGGCTGCAATCACGCGATATGTAATCAGCGGGGCGCGACAGCCGCAGGACCTGCTGCATGCCGTGTGGCTTTGCCAAACTGCCGGCATCGCGGTAGAAGGCGTGCGGCATGGCCGACCAGGGTTGATGCCGGTTCCGCTGTTTGAATCGATTGACGATCTCCGCCGCTGCGCAGATGTTTGCGGTGAAGTCTGGAGCATGCCGGAGTGGGAGCCTCTGCTCAGCTCGTGGGACTATCGGCAGGAGGTGATGCTGGGCTATAGCGATTCAAACAAAGACGGTGGAATGCTGACGAGCACTTGGGAGATATTCAAGGCGCATCGCGCTCTGCACGCCGTTGCAAAGAAGTGCAGTGTGGATCTCTCGCTTTTCCACGGCCGCGGCGGAACGGTGGGCAGAGGCGGTGGCCCGACACACCGCGCGATTGCCGCGCAGCCGCCCGACGCCTTTGACGGCGCACTACGGATTACCGAGCAGGGTGAGGTGCTGAACTGGAAGTACAGCGACGTGAAGATTGCTGCTCGCAACCTGGAGCTGATGGTTGCCGCATCGCTCGAGGCGCTGACCCGGTCCGGCGGTTGGGGCGCCGAAATCCTCCCGGCCTGGGAGTGGACGATGGAGCAGCTATCGGCGAGCGCCTATCAATGTTACCGGAGCCGGATTGCCGAATCGCCGGATGCGCTCACCTACTTTGAGGAAGCGACTCCGGTTCTGGAGCTGGAGCATGCCCGCATCGGCTCGCGCCCAACCCGGCGCAGTGTCCGGACCGGCCTGGAAGACCTTCGAGCCATTCCCTGGGTGTTTGGCTGGATGCAGAGCCGGCACGTTTTGCCGGGGTGGTTTGGCGTGGGCGCCGCGCTGGAGGCGCTCGTCGAGGCTTCGCCCTCGCACTTGGCGGTGCTGCAGGATATGGTGGTGAGGTTTCCACTGTTTGAAGATATGATGCGGAACGTGGAGACTGCGCTCGCGAAGGCCGACATGCGCATTGCCGCCCGTTATGCCGAACTGGTGCGGAACAGCAGCATCCGGGAGACCGTTTTTGAGACGATACGGGCGGAGTACGAACGCACACTCAACATGACGCTGCTGGTCACCAGGCAGGGGCACTTGCTGGAGAAGATGCCGGCGCTGGCCGAGTCGATCCGTCTTCGCAATCCGTATGTGGACCCGATGAGTCTGATGCAGGTGGATCTGCTGCGGCGGAAACGCGCCGGCGAGACGGGCGAGGATCTCGACTATGCCCTTGCCGCCACAATCAACGGGATAGCGGCCGGGCTCCGGAACACCGGATAATCGCATCAACCAGCTTGCCGGCGCCGCCGCGAAGCACATCCGCGGTCGGCAGGCCGGTGTTGGTCTCCGTCGATTCCACGGCTGAAGCGGCATCGGCATCGCTCATTCCGGCGGTGTTCAGGGCAATCGCAGCCACGCGCGGCGGCGGCTGGGCGGCGCCCGCAATGGCCGCCACCTGCTCGTAGAGGCGTACCACTTTGCTGAGAGGCGGAATGGCGACTTCCGGCAGCCGGTGAAGCGACTGACTTGCGGCGTGGTGAACCAGTACCATGTGGGTGGGACATGAGCCCCGTATGAGGGGCAGCCAGGCCGTGGAGGCCGGGTGCAATATCGAGCCCTGGCCCTCGATGAACAGGAAGTCGGCATCTGAGGCTGCGCTCAGCACCGATCGTTCCACGGCGCCGGACGCGAAATCCACGCGGACAGCATCCACGGGTACGCCGTCGCCGGAGATCGCGATTCCGATTTGTCCCGACGCGACGAACGTGGAACGGAGACCGCGGCTGCGAGCCGCCGCATGCATTTCGAGGGATGCGGTCATCTTGCCGATACCCATGTCGGTGCCAACGGTAAGGATGCGCGTGTTCGGCAGCGCGGCAGCCCTGCCCAGACCCGGCTCAAGCCCTTCGGGCTCCTGGCGGATATCCCAAATCCATCGGCCCGGCCGCAGCCGGATCTTCAGCCGCGGATTGTCCGCCAGTGGCGCATGCAGGCCGTTCACCAGCGAAAGTCCGGCGGCAAGCGCTTCCTCAATCTCGGGCCAGTAGTCGGGCGGCAATGTACCGCCCGGGGCGGCAACGCCGGGCGCAAGAATCGTGCCGCCATGGCGCAGCGCCTGGGCCATCGTGGCCACGATCGGCGCGTCCCGCGGAATGCCCGTCAAGAGCCGGAGGTCTTCGCCCGCGTGGTCGCGGTCTACCACGGCGGTAACAGCCGCCGGCGAGTAGCGAAGCAGCCCGAGACCCATCTTGCCGAAACCGGCGGTGAGGTGCCCGTGCATCAGCAGCACCAACTGGTCGTCCGGCGTGATGCGATGGGTCTGCTGCGCGGTCATCCAGTGATGGGTACGGCGCCAACACCGGCGAGGTCCGTCGGAACGATGCGACGCTCGCTGTAAACGGCGCCGCGAAACGGATCGTCGACGAGGTTGAGGTGGCTGTCGAGGTCGGCGTGATCCACGTAAGGCGTTATGGCGGCAGCCGCCGATATTGCCAACGACGATTCCGACATGCATCCCACCATGACTTTGAGCGAGTGTGCCCGAGCTGTATGCACCATGCGGATCGCCTCCCGGAGGCCACCCGACTTCATCAGCTTGATGTTGATGCCATCTACCGCCCTGGCAATCGCCGGAATGTCACGCGAAGTGCGGACGCTTTCATCCAGGTAGATCGGAATTCCGGCGGACTTGTGCAGCTTTGGCAGATCAGCTTCCTGACCTCGTGGCAAAGGCTGCTCCACGGCGCGACACCCGCATAGCTCCAGCCACTTGATCATGATGAGCGCAGACTCCACCGTCCAACCACCATTTGCGTCGCCTATCCAAACCGCCGGCGAGTGCGGCACAGCCTGGATCGCCGACACCAACGCCTGATCGGCTTCTATGCCTTCCGGGTTGCCGAGTTTGACCTTGATGCAGGGGCGGTTGTACCGGGCAGTCACCTCCGCGACCCGCTCGGCGATGGAATCGAGCGCGGAGATGCCGATGGTGATGGTCGTGTCCGGAATCCGAGCCTTGTAGCCGCCGAACAGATCGGCTAGCGGCATGCCGGCCCGCTTGCCGATCCAGTCGTGCATGGCAATATCCAGAGCTGCGGCGGCTGCAGCCGTCATCGATACCTGCTCGATGAGAGCCTCGATTCGCTGAAACTCCCACGGCGCGCACTCTGCCAGATAGGGAGAGAGTGCGGTGATCCGGCGCTCGGCATCCTCAGCCGTTTCGGGAGCATCGCCACCTGATGTGGGCGCCATTTCGCCGAGTCCCGTGATGCCGTCGTGGTCGATGCTTACCAGCAGATTGTCCGAAAAGGCGCTGGTGCCCCGGCTGATCGTCAGCGGATGCCGCTTGGTGATGCGGAACTGCCGGCACGATACGTTCATCGGTGCTGCAGCCGCGCTGTGGCGGCAGCTACGATCTCCTGCGTTTTGCGCAACCCTTCGCGCACCACCTGCTCCGGCGGCAGGGCGTAGTAGGCTTCGTTGAACAGCTCCAGTGAAAGAGTGCCGGAGAAGTTCATCGAGTAGAGCGCGGCCACAATATCACAAAACGGCGCGTCACCGTCGCCGGGATAGACGCGGTCTGCATCGGTAAGCGCCTCAGGTTGGATCGAAGCCGGGTAGTCGTTCACGTGGAAGAGCGGCACCAGACCGCCCTGAAGATAAGGCAGACCGGTAAAGCCGGAACCGCCCTTGTGCAGGTGATAGACATCCAGAAGGAGGCCGGCATCGGCCCTACCGCACTCCAGGGCGACACAGGCAGCTTCACCGAGCCGCTGCAAGGTGGTCGAGAAGCCCCAGACCTCGAGCAGCGGCTTTACGCCAAATTGAGCGCCAAGTTCCATCAGAACTGCGTACCGCTCTGCTGCGCGACGGAGGTCGAGGTCGCGCTGCTCGGTAGCACCCATTGGTGGTGCGGCGATCATGCCGCCGCCGATCGCGGCTACCACCTCCATGCAGCGCCGGGCTTCTTCCAGGCCCTGCCGGCGCTCCGCATCGTCATCCACAATCCAGTTGAAGAAGCCGATTGCGCTTGCGGCGGTTATGCCGGCATCCTCGATACAGCTCCGAAGGTCGTGGAGGCTGCCGCCTTGTGCCACAAAGCGGTCCAGCTCATCCATCCAGGGTTCAAAGGCGCCATAGCCGGCGGCCGCCACCATTCGTACGATTTCGGGCAGCGGCACGATGTGCGGGCGTATGGTGCTGGTGTTGAACCCGTAGGTCCAGGGCGGCACTATAGCGTCCAGGGATGGCGCATCGGCCTCGAGGTCATCGCCTGTGCCTCTTTGTCACCCACCATCTGCTGCTTGTCGGGGTCCCAGTTCAGGATGCGGCCATCCAGCCTCAGCGAGATGTTGCAGAGATGGCAGATGGAGACGGATCGGTGTCCGATTTCAGCCGGACAGATGGTCTCTTTGCCGTCGCGAATGCAATCCAGGAAGTTGCCCATGTGGTCATCGGACTTGTACAGGCGGATCGCATCGCTTTGCAGCGGCTCGGTGAGAAGCGTGGGATCGCTGGCCTTGATGTCGCTCCGGCTGACGAAAATCCACTGGCCGTTTTCGCCGTTGAAGGTTACGCCGTTATCTCCCTTGTTGGTGGAGAGGATCGTTCTGCCATCGGCAAACGTTGATGTGACGTCGAACTCGGGGAAGGTGCTGTAGCACTCCTCGCCGATGATCGGGCCCTTACCAAAAGCCTGCACCTTCACGGGACCGGTGTGCTCGGTGCCGAGTCCCCACTGGCAGATATCGTTGTGGTGCGCTCCCCAGTCCGTCAGCATGCCGCCGGAGTACTCCAGCCACCAGCGGAAGTTGCCGAAGCAGCGCTCGGGCACGTAATCGGTAGCAGGCGTCGGTCCCAGCCAGAAGTTCCAGTCCAGCCCTGTGCGCACCGGCTGCACCGCAAATGGACCGCCGGTTGGACCGGTGGGAAGATGCGCCACTGCCTGCGAGATTCGGCCGATCCGTCCGTTACGAACCAGTTCACACGCGAGCCGAAACCGCGCGTCGGACCGCTGCTGGCTTCCAACCTGAAACCGCTTGCCGCTCTCCTTGGCTACCTGGACCAGCTTGATTCCCTGCTCGATAAACAGCGTGAGCGGCTTTTCGCAATAGACGTGCTTGCCCGCCCTGAGCGCAGCGATGGCAGCCAGCACGTGCCAATGGTCCGGCGTACCGATGACAACGGCGTCGATCTCGGGGCGCGCCAGTAGGTCGCGAAAGTCGTGAAACTTCTGCGTACCGGGTCCAAAGGCGGCCGCGGCCTCGTCGCGGTGCGTATCATCCACGTCGCACACGGCGATGATCTTCGCGCCGTCGTGTCCGTTCAGGTTGCGGGCATCATTCAAGCCCTGAGCGAAGCCGCCGCCGCTGCCACCTGGCCCGATGACGCCGGCCTGGATCTGGCTATTCTGATCAAGCTTGCGCTTCCGCGCCGATCTGGTCTCCAGCGTTTCGGCTGCGGCCTCTGCGGCGAACCACTGCGGCAGGCCAGCCGCTACGAGTGACGCCGTGGCGCTGCTGAGGAGCGCGCGGCGGGTAACGTTGAACCGGGGTTTCTCTGGCAACTTTTATCTCCTGAAGCGGCGGGTGGTTGTGATTGAGGCGGCAACGTCGTGCACGCTCCGCTGCGATTCACAGGTTCGGTTACTTGAGGCAGAACTCCTGCCCGCCGGCATGAAGAATGCCGGGTACTATCTGGAGCACCTCCTCCAGCACTCCATGCGAATTGAAGCCAACCACCTCACGCTGAGCTATTTTGATGGTGACAGGACCACCACAGCCGTCCGGGATGTAACGCTTGCACTTTCTGAGCGTGGTTTCGTTGGGATTATGGGACCGAGCGGCTCGGGCAAAAGCTCGCTGCTCTACCTGCTGTGCGGGCTGAAACGCCCTACTTCCGGCGAGGTGCTGGCGGGCGGCCAAACTCTCAACGCCATGGGCGAGCGGCAGCGCGTTGCGCTACGTCGCGAGCACTTCGGCTTCGTCTTCCAACAGGCCTATCTGCTAAACTATCTCACTGCGGCCGAGAATGTTCTGGTATCCACCAACGGCAGCGCCGGAGGCCGGGACCGAATTGAGGCGCTGCTGCGCCGGCTTGGACTGGAGAGGCTGAAAGACCGGTATCCGCCACAGTTGTCCGGTGGAGAAAAGCAGAGGGTGGCCGTGGCGCGCGCGATGGCCGGATTACCGGACGTGATTTTTGCCGATGAGCCCACCGCGGCGCTCGATTCTGAGAACGGCCGGGCGGTAATAGACCTGCTTTATGGATACCGTGATCGCGGGTGTGTGGTGGTGGTGACACACGACGCCGCGATGCTGGAGAAGGCGGATCGGATCTACCACCTGGCCGACGGCAGCCTGACCCACTCGGAAGGGCGGGCGCAAGCAGTTGGAGAAGGAGCGAAGCAGGAATGAGCGACAGAACTGTAACGTTTATGGGAACGCCGATACGCGTGGAGGGTCCGGAATTGAAGCCCGGCGACAAGGCGCCCGAGTTTGACCTTCAGAAGCGGACCACGGCCGGCCTGGAAGACGTGAAACTCTCGGACTATGCCGGGCGCCAATTGATTATCTCGGTGGTGCCTTCACTGGATACCAGCGTGTGTGCCACGCAGACCAAAACTTTCAACCAGCGCGCCGCTGCGCTGCCGGACGGCGTCGCCGTGCTCACGGTGAGCGCAGACCTGCCGTTTGCCCAGGGCCGGTTTTGCGGCGCCGAGAATATTGACAAGCTGGAGTGCGCATCGGACCATCGCGATGTTTCGTTTGGTCGCGCTTATGGAACGCTGGTCGCCGAGGGACCGCTGGCGCGCGTGCTGGCCAGGGCGGTCTTTGTGGTTGGGACCGACGGCAAGCTGACACACGTGGAGTATGTGCCGGAGATCGCTCAGGAGCCCGATTATGACGCGGCTCTCCGTGCGGTGGCCTAAAGCGCGAAGCGCCCGCCGGCTGCTCACATTAACCGCCGCGACGCTCCTGATCGCATGGGGTGAGCCAGGACACTCGCTGCAGAGCGCCGCGAAACCTGCGACGGCCGCCACATCGGGTCATGTGAAGCGCCCGCCGGCTCGTTCCTTTGCCATTCATCTGCCGGCAAAGGCAATCGCCTACCAACGCGACGGCTACTGGATGCTGTTCGTCGGCATGCCGTGGAGCTTTGGCGGCCTCTTGCTCTTCCTCGTCAGCGGAGCATCGGCGCGACTGCGCACCGCCATCTACGCCGCGCTCCACACGTCGGCGCCGCAGGAGGGTCAGCCGCCACGGCTGCTCCCGCTGGCGCTGTTCTATGCCGGCTTCACTCTTGCACTTACCGCCTGGAGCCTGCCGCTGACGCTCGCCAGCATTCACATCGAGCGCGCATACGGCTTTAGCCGTGAGAGCAACCTGGGCATCTTGCGCGATTCGGCGCTCGACTTTGTGCTTCAACTCGTCTGGGCGCCGGTCCTTTGGCTGGCGTACCGTGTCTACAACCGGCTGGGCGCTCGATGGTGGCTCACGCTCTGGGCGATCCTGACCCCGCTGGTGGTGCTCAGCACTTTGATTCAGCCGGTGCTGATAGCGCCGCTGTTCAACCACTACACACCGCTGCCGAGCGGCGACCTGCGCACGCAGATTGAACGACTGGAGCGGCGCGCCGGCATCACAGGCGCCGAACTGCTGGTGGAGAACACCAGCAAACGGACAACGCATGTGAATGCTTACGTAACCGGATTGGGACCAAGCGCACGGATCGTCATCAACGATACCGCCGTCCACGAACTGCCGGAGGGCGAGGTACTGGCGATGGTTGGCCACGAGATGGGCCACTACGTGGAGGGCCACGTGTGGGTGGAGACCGCGTCGCAGGTCGCCGGCCTTGGCGTGTTTCTGTGGCTTGCCGACATGCTGCTGCCCGCGTTGGAGCGGCGGCTGCGCGGCTGGGCACACACGCGCTCGATTCTGGATATGGCTGCCCTACCCGTCATCTCGCTGACGATTAGCCTGTTCCTGTGGGTTCAGCAGCCGGTGGCAAATCTGGAGTCACGGTATCTGGAGCACCGGGCCGACGCCTTCGGCTTACGCCTCACGCACCGGAACAACGACATGGCCCGCCTGTTCGTCGGCTTTGCTGAGCGTGACTACGACGACCCAAATCCACCGGCGCTGATACGGTTCTGGTTCTACTCCCATCCGCCGCTGGACGAGCGGATCCGGTTTGCACTGGAATACAACGACGCTGCGGGTTCGAGCGCCAACTGACTGCGCGTACGCAGCGCGCCTCTCTGCCCCCGTTCGCGCGGCTCATAAGTCGCCAGGGAGTAGCCGAGAGGCAAGTTGACCAGCGGAATCACCATCAGCACGCCCAGGATTGCGGGCTTGTTGGTAGTTTCCGCGATACCCATCCATATTACAGCCATACCGATGGTACCGAAAACAGGTACGAACGACAGAAGCAGCCAGATCGTATCGACCCCGGAGAGGTCCCACTGCAGCCACAGAAATCCGAAAGGAATCCAGGCGAGCCACGCCAGCTCGTGCTCGCATTTGCGCGCGATGATGTAAACCGGCAGTCCATAGATCACCGTCACAACGACAAACTCGATGATGTAGTACAGAATGCTCATCCATCAACCCCTTGTGGCAACCTCAATCCGCCTTGATTCGAACAAACCGTTTTGGCCCCACCTGCAGAATCGCGCCGGTCAGATCGGCCGGCGCCAGCTCAGCGGCAGAGTCGGCCACTCTGGCGCCATTCAGCACCACAGCGCCCTGTTCCACCAGCCTCCTGGCATCGCCGGTGCCACCGGCCATGCCGGTCGAAACGAGGAGCCTGCAAATCCAGACCTTGCCGTTGCGAACCAGATCGGCCGGCAGCAAGGCCTCCGGAATCTCCTCTGGAAGGCCCCCTTCCGAATGCACATGCATCCATTCTGCGTCGGCACGTTCCGCAGCGCTCTCGGAATGGTACATCGCCACCACGTTCCTCGCCAGCTCGCGCTTGACGTCGCGTGGATTGATCGAACCCTGCGCCACATCGGCGACCAACTGCTCGATACGTTGGACGGGCGTCAGGGTGCAGCTGATGAAGTAGCTCTCCAGCAGCGTATCCGGTATCGACATGAGTTTGGAGAACATCTCAATCGGCGTTTCGGCAATCCCGACGTAGTTGCCTAGCGACTTGCTCATCTTCTTTGTGCCATCCAGCCCGACGAGCAGCGGCATAAAGAAGCCTATCTGCTCCGGTCGGCCAAGTTCGCGTTGAAGCGCGCGTCCGGCCAGGATATTGAAGGTCTGATCCTGGCCGCCCATCTCCACGTCGGCGTCGATCGCCACGGAGTCGTACGCCTGTGCCAGCGGATAGAGAAGCTCGTGCAGACTGATTGGCTGGTGCGAGGCAAATCGCTCGGCAAAGTCGTCACGCTCCAGCACCTGAGCCACTGTCATTCTTGTGGCCAACCGCACCAATTCGGCAAAGGTGAGGCGTCCCAGCCATTCACTGTTGAAGCGCACCTCGGTTTTTGCCGGGTCGAGAATACGGGCCAGTTGCTCAACGTATGTAGCGCCGTTCGCCTCTATCTCCTCGTCGGTGAGCATTGGCCGCGTTGTTGAGCGCCCCGACGGATCGCCGATCAATGCCGTATAGTCGCCAATGATGATCACCACCTGGTGACCCAGATCCTGAAACTGGCGGAGTTTGCGGAGCACCACCGCGAATCCCAGGTGAATATCCGGCGCAGTGGGGTCCAGCCCAAGCTTGACCCGAAGCGGCCGCTTCTCGGTTTCCGACAGGAGCAGCTTCGCCTCGAGTCCCGCTTCCGGCGCGACGCCGACCGCGCCGCGCCGCAGATCGTTCGCTGCCGTTACAATATGCTCCGGAAACAGTTCTGAGTTAGACGCCACCGTGCTTTCAACTCCCCTCGCATTGCACTCCAGCCGCGCTAGCGTGCCGGATGCAAGAGTATACTCCGGCCACGTGCCGGTGGGCCGGTGCAGTAACTGGTAAAGCGACACAGGCGTTCACGGCGAACTCTGAGGACGGTCGCCCTGGACGAGTTGTGTGAACCGGCCCGGCTGAGCCTCGGGGTAGTTGTTGGCCCGCTGAACCAACCGCCGCCATCCGCGGCGCCGTCGCAGCTGGATTCCGCAGCGAAGGTGTACGGCGCGCTGACGGTTACCGCGAACACCATCCCGTACCCGCTGGCGCCGCCATATTGCTAGCGGCACGGCCGCTTGGGCCGGAATCGGATTCCAGCGCCTCTACGGTACCCAGATCGTCACCGGGTTAGCATTTTCCGTCGTGGCGGGGTCGCCCGGCATAGAGGCAGGGCCACCCAGGCTATTCTCGCCAAAGACCGATCCAAACAGGGCATTCTCTGGGTACGTGACCACCGTGTACATTCCGGTTGCGAGGTCCGGGCTGTCTTCGGTGACACTCTGCGACGTGCCGGGCGCGACGTCAACGGCGGACCCACCCTGGCCAAGGGTCCCCCCCTGCGCCTCGGGGATCGGTGTAACCCGTCCGTCTGCGCTGGTTGCCGTCCCGATGAAAAACGGGTACCCCGCCCAAGTCACGCTGCCTTTTGTGCCGTTGGCCACCGTGAACGTTATCGACAGCCAACTGGTCCCAGAGTTCGTAGTTCTAGTGACGACCTGGCTGAACGTGATGCCGTCGACCGTCCGGGGACGTGACGTGCGAGTGACTGTGGCCAGGCCGGCTCCGCCGCCGCATCCCGAGCCGACCAGGGTGGCTGC